>CAYQDT010000258.1:0-5841 GCA_964416225.1 uncultured bacterium | reverse complement strand
CCGGCTTCGCGTCCGCGCCCGGCTTCGCTGGACCGCGAAGCCCTCCGGCACCCGGCCGCACGGGAGCCGCCGCCCGGCGGCAAATCCGGTGAAGCCCCGGTGGGAGCGGCTGCCCGGACGCCATTCCCGGGCCGTCGCGGGATGGTAGAGAGGAGCGATCAGGACCCGAGAGCGCCGCGTGAAGCGATAACCGCCGGAAGCGCTGGCCGGCACGGAGCTCCAGCGGAAGCCTCCAGTTCGGCTGAGGGCCTCTGGGGGGGCCCGCCACCAGTCTCCCGCTACTCCACCACCACGTAAAGAGCATCCGCGGGGAGCTCCAGCCGGATGCCGGCTGCGCTTCGCCGGACCGTCAACTTCCGCACTGGCAGGAAGTTCGCGTCCAGGGCGGTCGCCGACCGGAGGGTGGGATTGTGGAGGGTGAGCGTCCCCTCGGTGCTGGTGATCGACCAGGGGTTCTTCCCGGTCTGCACCACCTCTTTGCCAGCGACCGTCGTCTTGCCGTCCGGGCTCGTCCAGGTTGCGTCCTTCTCCTCCCAGCCGGTGGGCCGGGCCACGGTCCCAACCTGGACGAGCGCCCGGTGCGAGGAGCGAAGCGGCTGCCCATCCAGGGATACCACCACCACCGTGGCGTATTCGTTTCCGGAACGGAGCGAGACGTCGCGGAGGGTGAGCGGACCGGCCTGCCGAAGGAAGCCGGCGGCGCCCTGGACCTTCGGCGCGTCGACGGTGCAGTACCCGGTCCCATAGTCCAGCCGGAGCTCGCCGGTGACGCTCCGCACCGTCTTCCGCGCGTGATCGATATACGGCGCCAGGTCGAGCACCGTGCTCTTCGCGGAGTCACCCCCGTACTTCACCTCCACCGGCCCGACCAGGAACGCGAGTGGATCGACGCCTGTCTTCACGGCGCTGCGCGGAGGCAGGTCGCCCGCGTCGCGGTTCGGATCAAAGCCGCCCTCCTCGGCCACCAGCGGAGAGCGCCGCTGCCAGAGGTCGTCCAGCGACCGCTCCTCGTGGACCACGGTTCGTCCCCGCTGCAGATAGCCCTTCCGGAACATGAGCGCGGCGGCGGGGAATTGCCCGAGCTGCATCGGCGTGGCGATCGCCCATTTGCCGGTCGGCGGGTTCCACGGCAGCGGGAGGAATGGGGGCTGCCACTCCGCCGTGTCGCCGTCCGCGAAGAAGTAGGAGATGTCGACCCCGGTGAGGGACTGGTAGGCTGCCGTCAGGAACGGCCCTTCCGACTGGTACGCGCTGGGCGCGACCCACTCCGTCTCCGGAATGATGAACGGCATGCCGGCGGGCTGCTTGACGTTCGTCGGCATCCCGCGGGGGTCCAGCAGCACGCTCGCGTTGGTGAAGCGATCTCCGGGGCGGATCGCCCAGCCATTATCGCGGCCCTCGTGGGTACCCGTGAAGTAGCGATTGACGCCGGCAACCTCGTTTGCCGTCTGGCTGTATCGCTCCGCGTCGAACAGCTTGATGGGGTCCAGCGGCCGCCAGTTCCCCGCGTTCACGAGCTGCCTGCACCCCAGCTCGCCCCGCAGGTACTGCTCGGTCTCCGCATTGAAGCGGCGCATGGTTTCCGTGCAGAAGGCAAGCTGGTCGGCCAGCCGCCGGCCGATGTAACCGGAGCGCGGCTGCGTCCAATGCCAGCCGATGTAGATCCCGGCGCGCCCTGCGGCCGGCTCATCGCCCTGCCGGTCCTGGAACTGGTCCGGACCTGGGTGCTCACCGCCCCACGCCGCGTTGGCCTGCTCCAGCGATCCGTACTTCTTTCGAAGCCACTCGCCGTAGAGCCCCCGCAGCTCCGTGAGCTGCGCTCCTTTCACACTCTGGATGCTCCAGAACAGCAGGCTGTCCTCATTTTGGAGCTGGATGATCGCGACCGCCGGGTCCTGCGCCAGCGGGAGGCCGGTGTGCGGGTTCTTCGTAGAGAGGAGCGCCCGCAGCCAAGCGCGGTAGCCGGCCTGCAGCGTCTTGTCCCAGAAGAGGAGGCCCGCCGCGCTCTGGCTCCCACCCGGAAGGCCCCACGACTCCTGGACCTTCACGGGGATGGACCAATACGGAGAGATCGTTGTGTAGATGCCCTCCGCCTTCATTGCACCAACCAGGCGCCAGATGCGCTCGACTTCCTCCTGGTTAACGTCGGTCACCTTGCTGCCGGGCCGGACGGGCGCCAGGACCGCGTGGACGCGGACCATGTTGACCCCCCGCTTGGCGAGCCAGCGCGCCTTATGCTCCAGAGCTCCCGGCTCGCTGCTGTTCTGGACGTACTCATTTACCGCCCAGAACCGCACCGGTTTGCCGTTCCCCAGCTCGAAGTCCGCGCCGTCTCCCGTCCGCCGGACGAAGCCGGACTCGCCGGCGCGCGTCTCGTTCAGACTGCGGAGATCAAGGGCCGCGGTGGGGGAGAAGGCGTCTCGTTCCGGCGCGAACGCCCACTGTCCGCCGCTCTGCCCGCGCGCGGCGAGACCGGTCAGCCCCACCAGCGCCAGGACCCCCAGCCGGGTGGCCGCGTGCCGGCCGCCGGTGTGATGCAGCGGCCTACGCCGCGCAGGACGGAGCAGTCGATGCAGTAATGGATGGAGCGGAGGCGTCATTCCAGATCCCCGGGATGCAGCCCGGAGGGGCCGCGGCGGCGCAGGTCTTTAGACCTTTCTTCGTCCCCGCGTCCGGCGTCCTTCCCCCTCGCGGTTTTCGGGTTCCGGGTTGCAGGTCCGGATCCCGCGTTCCGGGTCCCTCCGTCGCCCCGTCGAAGTCCCCTTCGCTCTGCGTGCCCAGAGGTCAGCTCATCGCCACTTACGGAGGCGCGCCATCTTCTCCCGGGGCAAGGGCCGATGCGGCCCGGCGGATCGCCGCGAGATTCACGGGATCCATGTCCCCCTCCTTCGGCGTCTCCAGGATCACCGGCGCGCCGGCTAGGCGGGGGTCCGTGAGAAGCAGGCGAAACGCGTCCGGCCCGATACAGCCCCGGCCGATTGCGTCATGGCGATCGACCCGGCTACCCAGCTCCTTCTTCGAGTCGTTTGCGTGGATCACCCGCACGTGATGGAGCCCGATCAATCGGTCGAACTCCTCCATCACCGCGGCGTAGCTCTCGGGCGTGCGGATGTCGTATCCTGCCGCGAAGATATGGCAGGTATCCAGGCACACGCCCAGACGCTCGCCGGCATTCACGGCTTCCAGCACGCGGGCAATCTCCTCAAACCGGCTCCCGAGGCACTTGCCCTGCCCGGCCGTGGTTTCCAGGAGCAGAATGCTGCCGTCATTCGGGGCATGATCCAGGGCGAACTTGACGCTGTCGATGAGCCGCCCGAGGGCGTCGTCCAGCTCGGCGGCACCCTGCGAGCCCTGGTGCATCACCACATAAGGGATCTGGAGGCGGCTGCTCCGAACCAGCTCGTCCGCCAGCGCCTCGCGGCTCTTCTGGAGCATCTCCGGATCGGCCGCGGCGGGGTTGATTAGGTAGGTGTCATGCGCCGCGAGACAGCGGATCCCGGTCTCTCGCTGCGCGTCGATAAAGGCCTGCGCGTGCTCGTCCGTGATCTCCCGCGCCTTCCACTGCTGCGGGCTCTTGGTGAAAATCTGGACCAGCTCGCAGCCGACGTCGCGGCCGGTGTGAATGGCGTTGTGCAGGCCGCCGGCCGTCGGCATGTGCGCGCCGAAGCGCGGCGAGGAGGAGAGGGGCAGGCTGGACATAGAGAAGCTCCGGGAAGGCTGGCGGAAAGGAGCGGGTGGGGGAGGGGCCGGTGCGGGGATCAGCGGCGCTCGCTCATTGCCCGAGCCTGGTCGCGCTTCGCCTCGCGCTCGGCAATCGCTTCCCGCTTGTCGTACAGCTTCCGGCCCTTGGCGATGGCGAGCTCGATCTTCGCAAACCCTCGCCGGAGGTGCAGGTCCAGCGGTACGAGGGAGAGACCCCGCTCCTGCGCCTTGCCGAAGAGGCGGTCGATCTCCTTCCGCTTCAGGAGCAGCTTGCGCGGGCGATCCGGATCAACGTTGAAGCGGTTCCCCTGGGCGTACGGCGCGATGTGCATCCCATGGATCCACACCTCCCCGTTGTCCACCCGCGCGAACGCGTCCTGAATCTGTACCCGCCCGTCCCGGATCGACTTGATCTCGGTCCCCGTGAGCACGAGCCCCGCCTCCACGCTCTCCTGGATGTCATACTCGTGGCGAGCGCGGCGGTTGCTGACGACGATCTTCTTTCCGTCACCGGTGGGTGGTGGGCTCTTCTTCATGGCAGGCTCCGTCCGCGGGCGGACACCCGGCCATTCTACCGTGCGAAGAAACGGGTTGTCTTCCGCTATCTTCGGGAAGGTGCGCGCCGCTGCCGCCGGCGCGGGCATGAGCCGCCGGACAGCGGTCTCCCCGCCGGATCACTCCGCATCCGGCAGGAACAACCCGCAGACGGCGTTCGCCAGCAGGAGGCCCCGCCGGGTGAGCCGGAGCCGCGGTCCCGCGGGAGCCAGGAGGCCGTCCTCGAGCAACTGCCGCGCCGTGGCGCCCCACTCCCGCTCCGGATCCAGACCGTAGCGGCTTCCGACCTCCGCGAGGTCGACCCCGTCTCGGGTGCGCAAAGCCAGCATGATCGTTTCACCGGCCGCCCGCAGCGGCGGGAGCCGCTCTTCGCTCGCTCGCTCGGAGAGGCCGCTTTGCCCGGCACTCTTCAGATACGCCTGCATGCTCCCGGTGTTCGTCCAGCGCAGGCCCCCCACGTAGGAGGCGGCGCTGATTCCCAGCCCGAGGGAAGGCTCCTGCCGCCAGTAGATCTGGTTGTGCCGGCATTCCTCGCCCTCCAGGGCAAAGTTGCTTACCTCATACCGGGAGAACCCGGCCGACGCGGCGCGGTCCAGCGTCCACTCGTACATATCCGCGGAGAGGTCCTCGTCCGGCAGCGCGAGGCGGCCTTGCCCATACCACTTCCCGAACTCCGTTCCTTGCTCGATGGTCAGGTTGTAAAGCGAGAGATGCTCCGGCTGCAGCGCGAGAGCGTTTTCCAGGTCGGCCTTCCACTCGTCGAGTGTCTGCCCCGGCAGGCAGAAGATCAGGTCCACATTCAGCCGGCGGAACCCCGCTCGCCGTGCCGCGCGGACCGCTTCCACCGCCTCGGCAGCCGTGTGGATACGGCCGATCGCCTTCAGGTGATGATCGTGGAACGACTGGATGCCCAGGCTGATCCGGTTGAACCCCAGCTCCCGCATCTCCCCGAGGGAGCGCTCGGTGACGGTACCGGGATTGCACTCGATGGTCCATTCGGGAAGCTCCGGCTCCGGCCGGAAGGTGAAGCTCTCCTGCAGGGCATCCGTGATCCGCTGGAGTTGCGCCGTGTTCAGCTCGGAAGGGGTGCCGCCGCCGAAGAAGACGGTCCGCGCCGGCTGCCCGCGCCACGGCGAGCGCCGGATCTCCTGGACCAGCGCCTCGACATACTGGTCCCGGATCGCGTCCGAGGCCGGTCCGGAATTGAAGTCGCAGTAGTAGCACTTCCGGACGCAGAAGGGGATGTGGACGTAGAGGCCCAGCGGCCGATCGGCCGGCGGTGCGGGTGCTCCGGAGCGGCGGCTTCCCTCGATTTGAATGGGTGCGCTGACGGGCATGGGGAATCCGTGGGAACCGCGGGTGGATCGTGGCGGCAGGGAACCTGCGCTCCGCCGCCGCGGATCAGTCGCTCACTCGCAGCACGGAGAGGAACGCCTCCTGCGGGATCTCCACCCGCCCGACGCTCTTCATCCGCTTCTTGCCTTCCTTCTGCTTCTCCAGCAGCTTGCGCTTCCGGCTGATGTCTCCGCCGTAGCATTTGGCCAGTACATTCTTGCGGAGGGCTGCCACCGTTTCCCGAGCCAC
>CAYQDT010000257.1:0-5873 GCA_964416225.1 uncultured bacterium | reverse complement strand
AAAAGGGCCCCTCTTATGCGTGGAGATTGCAAAATTCCCCATAAGTTACCGCTTGGCTGGCTAGCGCTTGCATGCTTTCTCTGCCGGCCATGGGCGGCATCTACCAGGCTTGAAATGTAGGATTTGCCACTCATCGAGTGCATAACAGGCTCTAGAGGAGACGCGCCCCGCGCCCCGAGCCCGGCGCGCGTCCGGCACGGGACCGGGCTACCGGGAGCGCACCAGCTGATACACCCCGTGCGCGATGGGCCGAAGCCAGCCGGGCAGTGCATCCTTGATCCGGGTTCGCCGGGCCTCTTCCGCGGTACCGATCCCATAGCGAGAGGAAATCTCAAGCAGATCCGCGTACGGAACCGGCACCTGGTGCCCGGCGGCCGTGGAGAGGCCGCGGCAGGTCTCCGCCATCTCCTCGAGGGTTTTCGGAGTGGGCGTGCCCGCCAGCAGCGTGCCGAGACGGCGTAGCCCATTGCGCAGCTCGATGCCGGGGCCCGCCGGAACCGCGTTGAGCCAGAGCGTGAGCAGGCGGCGGTGGTAGAGGGCGAAGATCTCCTGCAACTCCTCCGGAGCGAACCCTCGCGCCACGAAGGCCAGTTCCGGATGGAACCAATAGGGATTCAGCGTGGCGAAGAAACGACCGCAGCCGTCCACGTGTTGCATGTTGTCGCAGAGGACGATGCAGCGGGACGCGAGAAACGGCTGGATCGCCTTCCAGTCCTTCTCCGCGCCGGAATAGGTGAGGTCCCCGTCGATGAGGGCGAAGTCGATGCCCGGCTTGCAGGTTCGAGTGACTTCCGTCGAGGAGTCCCCCTGGATCAACTCGATGGCGCCGCCGGCGCCGATCGCCTTCCAGATTCGCGGCCCCAGGGTGGTCGAGGCGATGTCGAAGGTCCGGAGGCGCGGCGCTCCGCCCTGCATCGCGGCCAGCCTCCACATATAGGCGGAGGTGAGCCCATGGTTGGTGCCCGTCTCCACGATGGATTGCGGTCGAAGCGTCCGGAAAAGCGACCAGAGAATGGAGCGCGCCTCGAAGCTGTGCGCCGCTCCCACGCTCAAGCTGAGCATGCCGATGATGCGGTACTCATCATCCGTCTCGATGGGGTCCAGGCAGGTCTGTAGCGCCGCCTCCGGCTCGGTGAAATCAATCTGGGACAGGGTCAGCGGCATCGTGCTCTCATCCTTCGTGAGCCGAGTAGGGTTGGGAAGTGCCAGCAGCGGGCTGGCAGGTCAAATGCGCGGCCGGGCCGGAGACTGCCTTGGGGCCGGCTCGAAGAGGTTCACCGCATTTGCGACAAATCCTTCGGGCCGGCGGATGCTGCCCACCGCATGCGCCGCCGCGGCGGGCAGCAATGGTAAGATTTGATGAAATCAATGAACAGGCACGGACCCAGCCGGTGGTCGCCGGCGGAGCGGGGACGGGTCCTACGGGTTGTGCGAGAGTGGAGGGGCGCAGCGCTGCGCCCTGCCCTTCAAACCGGAAGCTGCAGGAATCAGGCGACGTCCCGCTTGGGAGTCTCGTGCTGTACCCCTCCAAACACGCTGCCGACGCGGTACTCTCCCTTTTCCCGCAGCATCACGTACACCGCCTTCACCACCACTCGGTCCTGTCCGGTGACCGTGACCGGTACCCGAAGGGCATTTCCGTCCTTGCTCGCGCGCGCTTCACCGAAGCTGACGGACTTGAAGTTGGCAAACTGCGGATAGCTTCGGCGCATCATCCGCCGGAAGTCGTCCGGTGAGTCGAAATTCGCCCGCAGGCCCTCGCTCTGGTACTTGAGGGCACGGGCGTAGTCGTCCGCCTTGAACGCCTTGAGCTGCGCCTCGATGGCCGTGGTGGCCGCCTTGAATTCCGCATCCGTGGGTTTGCGGGTGTCGTCCGCGTCCGGCGCCGGCTCCGCGGCGGTGGTAGATCGCGCCGGATCCCGCGCCGGGGAGGCCAGCAGGCGGCCCGTGACGGAGCCGCACAGGAACAGCACCCCACTGGCCGCGGCCAGACGGACTAGCCGTTTTCCGATGTCCATCACGCACCTCCCGGAGACGGTCTCTACTACCACTGATATAGCATGCTCCCGCACGGCGCGCGCCCTCGCCGAACGGTTCTCGCCCCCTTCACGCGCCCCTTCGTGATGGGAATGAGCCCGATGGCAGGTGCCATCCCTGGCCGCGCACCGACTGCAGGCGGGCTCCGTGGTCCTGAAAAAGGCCGGCGTGATCCGCCGGATTGCCGGCGCCGCTTCCACCCACCGGCGCCGCGACGGCAGGAAGTCCGGGTTCGGGTGGGGGTCGAGCACCGCGGGCGGGAGTGCGCTCCACCCCCAAACCCCGGCCCGGCGCGCATCCGCTACGCGGCGGCTCGCTTCACCTCCGGCGGGTGGGCCGTGATTCCCTCCTCCGTCACGTAGCCCGAGATGAGCTCGGCGGGGGTGCGGTCCTGGGCCAGGTTGGAGACCTGTACTCCCTGCGGCGGGCTGCTGAGCACCTCCGCCGGGTTTCTCCGGTCCGGCCGGAATTGCGCGTGCTCCGTGTGCTCCTGCGTCCAGAGCGCGCGGGGAGCGACCACGTAGCAGCGCACGTGCAAAGCACGGCAGAGATAGGCGAGGACCGCGGTGCCGACGCCCGCGATGGCGCTCCCGTCGGGGAGGATCTGCGCTGCCGCCACCACGGCGAGATCACATTGCGGCACCACCAGCGCGAGTTGCGCCTCGGTTACCAGCCGCACGGGAATGGCCTGTGCCGCGACCTCGCCGGCGAGGCGGGCGCCCTCGTTCAGCGGCCGGCCTTCGCAGACGGTCACCATCTCCAGCCGATCCCCGTACCGGGCGAGCATCTGCGCGATCAGGGGACTGTGGCCGAGGGTCAGGACGCGCGCGCCCGGGCGGAAGAGCCCCTCGGCGGCATCGACCACCGCAGTGCCGGACGCTTCAGCGCGGGTGAGGAGCCGATCGACGACCTCCAGCGCGGCGCCTGGTCCGCCGTCCAGCGCGCTGATCGCCTGCTGTAGGCCCCCCGCCAGCATGCCATTGGAGCCCTGCGCGCGCATGAGCCGGCCCGCGTACGCCTCGAGCTGGGAGCGCCTCCCCGGCGCGTCCCCCTCCCCGGCCCGCTTCGCCTCTTCCAGCGCCTCTCGGAAAGCGGTCAAGCCCGCGTGGGCAATCTGTGCGGGGTCGGTTGCTCGGGTTGTTTCCAGATCGAGTGAGCGGAGCAGCCAGTGACGGGGCAGCGCGACGGGATCAGGCATCGGGTGTGCTCCAGCGGCGCTCGCGGCGCGCATCCGGACGGCAAAATAAGAGCGCCTGGCTAGATATGCCCTGAAACCGCGCCCTCAAAGCACGGGAGCAGAAACGCACGGACCCTCGCGCCCGATCCTCGCGAGGGTCCATCCCGGTCTGGGTCCTTGGGGCGGGGTCAGTCGCCCTTTTCTGCCTGCTCCGCGGCCTTCTGCGCGCGGTAGCGCTCCCACCGAAGCTGGCCGCCCCGGCGGCCGAGCTCCTTGAAATGATCGGCGTCATGGCGATCGCGGTTGGAAGCGCCGCCCGACTTGCCCATGTTCACAAAGTGGTCCCGGCCAAAACGTTCTTTCAGCGTGGCAGCGCCTTTACGTCCCGCTTCCGCTGCCACCTCTTTGTTGTCGAAGCCCCTACCCGCCATAGGATTCCTTCCTCAATTACCGGCGGCACGCACCGGCGATTGGTTATTCATCGCTCAATAGTAACCGGAGATCGCTTGTCCGACAAGCGCAATTTGGGTAGCTCGGCAAGCGGCCATCCGGGTCCACACAGGTCCCGTCGCGGACTGCGGAACGGCAGCGGCGGATGCTCCGCGGCCCGGCCGAAGCGGGCGCTCCGGGAAGGCGGGCATGGTGCTGCAGCCCGGCTCCGGGTCCGGAGGTCCCATCCGGGACTGCAGGCGCAGAGCGCTCCACTGCTTGCTAAGAGAGATGCTCGGCGGTTGGGTCGGAAGAGGTCAGCCGGCGGGGCACGAAAAAAGCCGGACCCCGCTCCGGAGAGTGCGGGCCCGGCTCGTCCGACCGAAGGGGCGGTGAGAGGTTAGAGGTGCAGGCTGAGCTCCCGCGCCTCATTGTCCAGGTTTTCCCGGCTGATGTCCGCGCCCGCCGCCTGCAGCTTCTCCACCAACTCGCTATAGCCGCGGTCCACGTGCTGCACGCCGGTGACCACCGATTCCCCCTCCGCCGCCAGAGCCGCCACGATGAGCGCGGCGCCTGCCCGGAGGTCGGTGGCCTCCACCGTGGTGCCGCGGAGGTGATCGACGCCATGGACGTAGGCGGTGCGGCTCTCGACGCGGATGTCCGCGCCCATGCGGTTGAGCTGGTCGACGTAGCGGAAGCGGCTTTCAAAGACCCGGTCCGTCACCATCGCCGCGCCCTTGCTCACGGACAGGAGCGCGACCATCGGCTGCTGCATATCCGTGGGGAAGCCGGGATGCGGGAGCGCCATAATATCCACCGCCTGGCACCGCTCCGTGGCGGCGATGCGGATCAGTCCCGGCTGCTCCGGATCCTCGTTGAAGGCGGTAACCGTCACGCCCATGTCCTTCAGCTTTACCAGCACCGGCTGGAGATGCGCGGCGGTGGCGTTCTCCAGGATGACGTCGCCGCGGGTGATCGCGGCGGCGCAGGCAAAGGTGCCCGCTTCCATCCGGTCCGGAATGACGTTGTATTCCCGGTCCTGCTGCAGGCGGCGCGTGCCCTCAACCAGTACCGTGGAGGTGCCGACCCCCTCCACCCGGACCCCGAGCGCGCGGAGGAAATGTCCGAGGTCCGCCACCTCCGGCTCCATCGCGGCGTTCTCAATCACCGTGACGCCTTCGGCCAGGCTGGCCGCGGTCATGATATGGGTGGTGGCCCCGGCACTCGGGAAATCCAGGTAGATGCGCGCGCCGCGGAGTCCCTCGGCGTAACCTTCCACGATGCCGCTCTCGGCGCGGACGTGCGCCCCCAGTGCCTGCATGCCCCGGACGTGGAAGTCGACGGGTCGGGCGCCGATGTTGCAGCCCCCCGGCTGCGCCACGCGGGCCGAGCCGAGGCGGGCGAGCATCGGCCCGAGGACGTAAAAGGAGGCGCGCATCTTACGCACGAGCTCCTCCGGGGCATCCGTCCGGTTGAAGCCCGCGGCGTCGATCTCCACCGTGCCGTCGGTGCCGAACCGTACTTCGGCGCCCAGTTCCTGCAGCATCTCCGCCATCGTGTGGATATCCCGGATATCCGGCACGTTGCGGAGCGTGGTCTTTCCATCGACCAGGAGGCATGCAGCCATGATCGCCAGGCTGGCGTTCTTGCTGCCCCCCACGCGAATGGACCCGCAGAGCGGCTTGCCGCCGCGGACGTAAATCTTATCCACCTCTGCCTGCCTCCACTTTGCTTGTTTCCGCACACGCCCAGCGGGTACTGCTGGGGCGGATATACCCAGGAACTTGCGGTTTTGTACCGTCCCGCGTACCGAACGGGGCCCCTACCGCTGAAACCAAACGCTCCCGACAAAATTCTCGGTGTTTCCTTGCGTCACACACAGTAGAACGTTCGCACGAGCTTCGGGAGGCCAACGGTCGGGTGATCGGGGAGGTTAGGGGTTGCCAACCGGGTGAGAAGAGAAGCGTCCGCGCCGTCCGAATGATACCGGTCCGCTCGGGGCCTCGTCAAACAACCGGGCGAGCCGATCGCCTGCTATTGGTGGAGTTTTCCCCACGGAGCCAGGGAGAGCCCAGAGAGGGCCGGCGGGGGGCCGATCTCCACCGTGGAGCCGCGGAGCGAAGCGGGAGAGCTGGGGCGCGGGGAGCGCCGAGAGGCTGCTCGGCCTCACCGCCGTGCGCCTGGTTGCGGGTGGCGATCCGAGCCTTGGCTTCCACCGCCAGATCGATAG
>CAYQDT010000256.1:0-5877 GCA_964416225.1 uncultured bacterium | reverse complement strand
CCGGTGGGGACGCTGATTGGCGGCGAGCTGGCATGGCGGCAGCACGAGGGCGGGCTGGGGATCCCCATCCGTGCCGCCATCGCGTACAGCGGCACTTATGCCGTCGGCCGGGCCGCGGAGCTGGCCTTCGACGAAGGGCGCGCCCCGACTCGCCGGGAGATGCGCCGGATCTACCAGGAAGGAGCGGCGCTGGCTCGCGAGGCGGCGGGTCGCCTGAAGGAGCGTCTGGCGGCCCGCCGCGGCTTCAGGGGCGAGCCGGCTGCGCTGCCCGCGCCTCCCGCCGCGGCGGCTGGCGCCCCAGAGACGGGGCCGGAGCTGCCGACGGCCACCGTGGTGAGCGATGGGCAACCCGCTGACTAGCAAGACCGCAGAGGCGGCCGCGCGCGGCAGCGGGGCGAACCGGCGGTGGCCGGAGGTGGTGCAGTGGACGGATTCACTGCGCCACCCTTGCCCGGGGAACTTTACCCGCGGGTATACTCATAGGTGAATGGGGTATCCCTCGTCCCTCCCCGCAGTACCTCGCGGTTGCCTCTTTTCCAGCCGGGCCGGGAGTTCAGGCCATGAACAGCATCACCTTCCGCCGATCCGTCGCGGCCGCGCTTGCCGCGCTTGTGCTGCCCACCGCCGCTCTGGCGCAGGTGGGAGCGGGCGCGCCGGAGCCAAAACGCGCCGTGCCGGACAACCGGCCTCCCATCCCGCCCGGCGTTCCCACCACGCCGGACAATGTTTACCTACCGTCCGAGGGCGAGATCAAGGCTGGGCGGGATGGGTCCGCCGAGGTGGAGAAGGTCTACAAGCTGATCTCGGCCGGGCCGTACGTCACCCGGCTGCAGCGCGTGGCGCGTGAGGTACAGAGCGCCGTTCAGACGCCGAAGGTCATCTCCGAGTACCGGCGTGTCTACCATCTCCCCCACCGGGACGACCATTCCCGCCGGGTGCCGTTCGAGTACTCGTTCAAGGTCCTGGACACCACGCGGGAGATCAACGCCTTCTCGCTGGCCGGGGGTCCGGTCTACGTGACGCGCGGGCTGCTCGACGCGACAACGAGTGATGATGAACTGGCGGCCGTTCTGGCGCATGAGTGCTCGCACGTGGCCTTCCACCACGTGGAGCAGATGATGCGCAAGGAAAAGAAGATCCAGTCCGCGCAGCTCTGGGCGATGCTCGCCGCGGTGGTGGCCGGCGCGGCGGGGGGCGGATCGGCCGCCGCCGCGGCCAGTAATATCGCTCTCGGGAGCCAGTTGGTGGGCGTCGCCGCGATGACCAACTTCAGCCGGGACCTAGAGACGGAGGCCGACCGGGTGGGCGTCCTGGCGATGACCCAGACCCACTATAACCCCGCCGGGATGCTGACCTTCATGCAGAAGCTGGAGCACCAGGATACCCTGCATGGAAATCCGAATTACGGCATCTACGCGGACCACCCGTACACGAATGAGCGGGTCGATGCCATTCGAAAGCAGCTCATTGCGCTGAACTATCGGGTCGACCCGGGGTACCTGCGGGCGGTGAGCAAGCGGTTCAAGCTGGCGGCCGTGTCACAGCGATTGAACGGCAGAGACGTGGCCGAGCTCCGGCTGAACGATCAGCTCGTCCTGACCTGCGTGGCTTCGGACGGCGGCCTCTCCCCCGAAGAGCGCGCCCGGCGGATGGCCCGGGAGCTGGAGACGCTCTTCGACGAGAACGTGACGCTCAACGACGTCCGGATGAACGATGAGAAAAGCGCCGTGGTCCTGCGCGGCATCCCGGTCGTCCGGGTGCTGCCCGAGGACGGCGCCGCGGCGGGCGGCACGGCCGCGGCCACGACCCGCGCCTATAATGAGATCATGCGGGCGCTGTGGAACGAGAAGCTCGCCATCAAGAGCTAGCGGCCTCCGGTCCGGCCGGGAGGACCAGCCGGTACCGCGCAGCGGGCGCCTCACTCCTCGACGCGCCGCACCTGCATCCCTTCCCGGCTGATCCGGAACGGGATCGGGGTGGCGCCGTGAGCAACCAGCGCCGCCGTCACCGCCTCCTGGGTGCCGTCCTGGACGAAGGTGATCATGCAGCCGCCGCCGCCCGCGCCGCAGAGCTTGCTGGAGACGGCTCCTGAGCGGCGCGCCGCTTCGATCATGCCGTCGATCTCCGGCGTGCTCACTCCCTCCGCCATCCGCCGCCGGTTTTGCCACTCCTGGTCGAGCACCCGCGCGAAGCCGTCGAAGTCGCCGGACTGCAGCACCTCAGCCATATCATGGGCGGTCCGCTTGATGGCCTGAAGGTTGTCCCGCGTCGACCCGCTTTTCTCGATGTAGTTCCGGAGCATGTCCCAGTTGGTGGCGCCGGAAAAGTGCGGGAAGGTGAAGGAGAGGATCAGCCGCCGCTCCAGGGTCGAGAGACTCTCCTCCGAGACGACGAGCTTCTGCACCCGGTTCTCGCGGATGCCCCAGTGGATGGCGTTGACGCCCCCGTAGAACGCGGCGTAATAGTCCTGCTTTCCCGTCGGAATCTGGATGTTCTGCGCCTCCAGGTCCGCGCCGTACCGGATGATCGTCTCTCCGTCCAGCCCGTGCCGGTTGAGCTCGTTCAGCGCGCCGCTCAACGCGATCAGGAGCGCGGAAGAGGCGCCGAGGCCGCTCCCTTTCGGCGCCCGGTTCTGCGTCTCCACGTCCAGACCCGTCGCAGGTGGGTAGAACCGGACGAGGCGCGCGACGAGGTCCAGCGGGCCGCCGAGTTCGAGCGCGTCCACACTCGGCGCCGATTGTTGCGCGCCGGTATCCACGGAGCGAAGATGGATCTCCCGGTCCGCGCGCGGAGTCAGCCGCACCCGGCTCCCCACGTCGATCCCGACATTCACGGTCAAGCCACCCTCTTCGAACAGGTAAAGTGGGTAGATATCGAGGGTGCCGCCGGCAAGGTCAATGCGGGCCGGGGCGATGGCTTCCACGTACATCCGGGTCTCCTGGAATGGTAAGGCGGGATCTGTAAAATATCGTCGGGAAAAGGCGTGCGCGGACGCACGTCCGTGCAGGGGGCAAGGCTCTAGGCGAGCGATTCCTTTCGCTCGCGGACCCAGCGGACGGCTTCCTCGGCGGTGCGCACGATGCCGTCGGCCCGCGCTTCTTCGACGGCTTCCAGCGCGGCGCCGACGCGCGGCCCGGGCGGGACGTCGAGAAGCTGCATCACTTCGAGGCCGGAGAGAAGCGGCGGCTCCGGCCAGAAGTGGCGGCGGAGCGCTTCCTCGAGCAGTTCGGCATACGCGGGCGTCCACGGGTCGCTGGCGGCCGCGAGCAGCACCGCCTCCGGACCTGCCGGGCTTGCGGCCCGCAGCGCACGGAAGCGGTATCTCCCCGCGGCTGGCCAGCGGAGGACCAGCGACCGCACGCTTTCGACACCGCCGAGGCCTCGGGTCAGAATCTGGCGCTCGTCGTTGCTCAGGGCGAGGTAACGGGCCGCCGCGCCGGGATCCACTCCGGCAGTCTGGAGCGCCGCGCCCCAGAGCAGGAGCTCGCGCCGTCGACGCGGCGGCGTTACCTCCTGTGCGAGGAGACGCCGGAGCTCCGGCCCCAACTCCTCGATCCGCTTCAGCAGCGTCGCCACGGACGGAGCGGGGTCCGGCAGGGAGCCCTCGGCCCCCGTCAGCCAGCGTCCCATTCCGTAGCTCCAGCATTCACCGAGAGCCCGGTCGGCAGCCGCGACCTGGAGGAGCTGAAACAGCTCGTCTCGGACCCGCTCCACGGACACGCGGTGCAGGAGTGGCACGCATTCCCGCACCCGCTCCGCCGTCTGGCTCTCCAGCGTGAAGTCGAGCTTCCATTTGAACCGGAGGGCCCGCAGGGTTCGGAGAGGGTCCGCTTCGGGCGCGGAAGGACGGACGAAGCGAATGCGGCGCGCCTCCAGGTCCGAGCGGCCTCCCGCCGGATCCAGCAACGCGGCGCCCGGCGTGAGCCCGTCCTGCGCTTGCACGGCCATGGCGTTCACGGTGAGATCCCGCGCCAGAAGGTCCTCCTCCAGCGTTCCGCGGAGGGGGTTGAGGTCAACCTGCAGACCTCCATGCTCCGGCAGCGCGACTCGGACGACACGCTCTTCCTGGTGCAGCCAGAACACGTGGCCCCCGAAGTGCTGTGCGAGGAGCTTTCCGAGCGCGTGGGGGTCCGCGCTCACCGCCAGGTCGACGTCCTTGATCGGTTCCCCCCGTAGGAAGTCTCGCACGCACCCGCCGACAAAGTACGCCGGCGTCCCCTGCTCGGCTACGACCCGTCCGATTTCCGCAATCAGTTCGTTCATCACGGCTTCACCCCGCGAATTCGCGCCTCCAGAGCCTCCCGCATTCGGCGCCGCGCCTCCGGGCCGCCCGCGCGCTCGGCGGCCAGGAGCAGGGCGCCATCCAGCGGATCGAAGACCGCGTCCGTCAGGGTGAGCATGGGTGCGTGCTGCCGCAGCGCGACCCGCACCGCACGGCGCATCGCGCCGGTCGAGCCGAGCCCGCCCTGGAGGGCAAAGGGAAGCGCCTCTCCCCCGAGCCGCCGCGACACCGCGCCGGCCAGGCGCGCGACATCAGCCGCCGCGGCGGTGACGATGCTCGCCGCAACCTCATCCCCCGCGTCCGCGGCCGAAACGACCGCTCGCGCGAGCACCGCGATCTGCTCACGATTCCATCCCAGCCGGTAGATGCCGCGGAGCCATCGCTGTGGGTCCGCGCCCGGCTCCGGCCACCGTTCCAGGAAGCGGCCGGCGAGCGCGGTCTCCGGTCCCAGTCCGTCGAGACCGTCGGCGACCGCCTTCAATGCGGCAATTCCGACGGCATAGGCACTCCCCTCGTCGCTGAAGAGCGGTCCCCAGCCGCCCGCGCGCGCTTCCATTCCGCCGCGGTTCCGTCCGTAGCAGATGCTTCCGGTCCCGCTGATCGCCACGACGCCGGCATCTCCGGCGAGGGCCCCCGCCCAGGCTCCGACCACATCCGGAAGCAGTTCCGCCGCCGTGCCGGGCCAGGCTTCCGCGAGCCACGCGCCCGTCTCTCGCGCATGGTCGGGCGGGAAGTGCCCGGCCATACAGATCACCACGGCCGAGGGCCGCGCGCCGGGCGGCACGGCGGCGCGGACGGCGCGCTCGACCCGCTCCCGGCAGAGCTCCGGACCGTGAACGGTCCAGTTCGAGCCCTCCGCATGCCCGGTGGTCAGCTCACCCGTTTCCAGGTTTGCCGCCGCGGCGCGCGTGTGGGTGCCCCCCGCGTCTACGCCGACCACGTGAGCCATCGATTCACCGGGCTGCGAATGCGGTTCGCTGCTGTGCAACGCTCCGAACATAGGAGAGATTGGGGCCGTGGCCGCGTCGTGCCTTCCTGGTGGACCTTATCGGGGGAGCGGCTCCGGCACGCGAGCGTAATGCCCCGGTTCGACTTCCCGCAGCTCCGGAGGGGGCACGGTGTCCTCCACCTCCGGAAGCTCCGCGTGCGCGCGGGCGCGGTGGGGATCCGGAACCGGAATGGCTGCCAGAAGACGCTGCGTATAGGGGTGCCGTGGATTCGCGAACAGCTTGCCGGTCTCTCCCATCTCTACGATTTGACCGCGCCGCATCACCGCCACGCGCTGGCAGACATGCTTGACCAGCGTCAGGTCGTGGGCGATGAAGAGGTAGGAGAGCCCTAACTGGGCCTGCAAGTCGGACATCAGGTTGATGACCTGGGCTCGGATCGAAAGGTCCAGAGCGGACACGGGCTCATCGGCCACCACGAGACGCGGTGAGAGTGCGAGGGCCCGGGCAATCCCGATCCGCTGCCGCTGCCCGCCGCTGAACTCGTGCGGATACTTTCCGAGCGCCCCTTCCGGCAGCCCGACGGCGTCCAGCAGCTCGCGGACACGCTTCTCACGCGCGAAGCGGTCCCCCACCCGGTGGATCTCC
>CAYQDT010000255.1:0-5887 GCA_964416225.1 uncultured bacterium | reverse complement strand
GTCCTTCTCCTCTCCGTGTCTCCGTGTCTCCGGGGTGAAAATCTCTCCGCGGTGACAACCGGTCTCCCCGCGCGAAAACGCAGGGACTTCCGCACCGCTTCGGGAACGAGAGGGGAACGTCAAAGGAGGTTCGCATGGTGGCTCGACGATCGGTATACTGGGCGGCGCTCCTCACCGTGGCGCTGCCCGCGTCCGGCGCCCTCGCCGCACCGCGGGGAGGCGCCCGGCCGGCGTCCCGCAAGCCGGCGAGTAAGAGCGCGCCGGCCGTGGAGCCGGACGTGCTCTCCACCGGCGCGGAGACGATCCTGGTGGATCACCTGAAGCCGGAGAACCCGACGGTCGTGCTCTTCTACCGGCCGGGCGTGGACGAGGACCGTACGTTTCTGGAAGGCCTCCAGGAGCGGGCGAAGCAGGTCGAGAAGCTCGGCCTCCGGTACGTCCGCGTCGCCTCCCCGGACGCCCCCGTGGTGAAGCAGTACGAGATCGATGCCCTCCCGGCGGCGCTGGTGTATGACCGCAACAAAAACCTCCTCGGGCGCGCCCGCACCCTCAACCAGGTCGGGATGCTCGTGGCGAAGGGTCTCCGCGTGGCGCGGCTGAAGTGGGTCGATGAGTCCGACCCGCAGGCGTCCGAGATCTATCGCATGTTCGGCGGGGGCCGGCAGCCGGTCCCCGAGATCATGAAGACGATGAGCCTCCGGCCCGAGGCGATGGAGCGGATCGCCGAGCTGGCGGGGCGGTTCCACTTTTCGGACGGCTTTCTGAAGCGCCGGGAGCACGAGATGATCGCCAGCTACGTCTCGGCGCTCAACAAGTGCAAGTACTGACTGGGCAGCCACGGCAAAGCCCTGCAGTTGCAGGGAGGAAGCGATGAGCTGCTGGACGCGGTTTCGGAGGGGAAGCTGGACAGCCCGGCGGTCGGACCGAAGAACAAGGCGCTGCTCCGGTACGTCGAGAAGCTGACGCTGCGGCCGGCCCAGCTCCAGGACGCGGACACTAACGAAGTCCGGGCCGCCGGCTGGTCGGATGAGGAAATCTGGGAAGCGACGTTCATCACCAGCCTGTTCGCGTTCTTCAACCGCATGGCGGACGCGTACGGCCTCGATTATCCGATGACCGGGTACTTCCCGCCGGCGGACCGGAAGAAACCGTAGCCGCGGCGGGGGCGGCGGGGCCGGGATGGGGTCGTCCCGACCCGCTGCAAGATCGCCTTTTGAATGGAAACGTGGCACGCCATCCAGGAAGCGCTCGCCCGGGCCCCGCGTGCGGAGGCCGGCGCCGTCCACACCCTCTGGGACCTCGCACTCGGCCTGCTGCCGGTGGCCCTGGCGTGGACGCTGGCGTGGGGATGGCGCCGCACGACGCCCGCCTGGCGGCTCGCGTGGCTCCCGCTCATCGGGGCGTGGCTGCTCCTCCTGCCGAACGCCGCGTACCTTCTCACGGAGCTGCGAAAGCTGCACGATCCGGCGGAACTGCTCTATGTGGACGTCCATGACCCCACCACCGCCAACGAGCGGCTGCTGCCGTTCCTGGCGTGGACCCTCTTCTATGTCCTCGCTTCGCTGTCCGGTCTCCCCTGCTACGCGTTGGCCGTCCAGCCGCTCCTGGAGCTGGCGAGGGAGTGCCGCCTCCATGTCCGGAGGCTGCTGGTCCCCCTCTCCGCTCTCGCGTCGCTGGGCGTCTACGCGGGACTGACCGCGCGTCTCAATAGCTGGGACGTCTTCAACCGGCGGCCGCTGCACCTCGTCCGGCTGGTCCTCGCGCCGCTCCTGCACCCCGGCGAGGCGACGCTGTACCTCCTGCTCCTGGCCGGGGTGCTGTACGGCATCTCGGTCGGCACCGACATCTGGTTCGCCGGCCGGGCCGTCTGCGCCATGCGCCCGGCCCCGGACCCTTCCGACGAGGCTATCGAGCCGCCCTCACCGGACTCGGAGCGAGCGAGCGCGCCGGGGAGAAGTGCCGGAACGCTCACCACGGAGACCGGAGCGATTTTCACCGCGGAGTCACGGAGACACGGAGAGGAGCAATGAGAGACCGGAGGAAAGAGGTCCGGCCAGGCGGGTGCTGGGCTACCCCGGCCCGGTGGGCCTTCCCCGCGGTAGGCCGGTGCCTCGGCTCCAGCCTAACCCCGGTAACGCTAACCGGCTAAGCGGGAGCCGCCAATCGAGGCAAGCTGCCCCCGCAAACGCAGCGGCGACCGAACCATCCCCAGCCGCCAAAGGCGGCAAGAACTGTGACGCCCCCAGCGGACCGCCACGAGGAAAGCGGGCCCCCAACCCCCAGCCGTCGCGAGGCGGCACCGCACGCCCCCTCCCCTCGCGGGCACCCGGAGGCAGCAGCACGCCCCTCGGCCCGAAAGCCTTTCTCGGGCCGTCAGAGCGACCAGAGGGACCCCCTGCCGCGGGAGGGTGGGGAGGAGCGCCAAGTGCCCGGGGGGTGCCTCGCCCAGCGGTAGCCGAACGAGCCACCGGCCAATAGGGGAGCTGCCAACCGAAGAAAGCACCCACCACCCCAGCCGCCAAAGGCGGCAAGACTGTGACGCCCCCAGCGGGGGGCGTGGCTCGACGACGCTCCGGCCCACCCGTGTACGCCCGGCATAGGCTCCACGCCCGCTTCCCCCGCGGGCACCCGGCGGAAGGAGCACGCCCCGCCGGGAGCGTTAGGCCCGAAAGCCTTTCTCGGGCCGTCAGAGCGACCAGAGGGACCCTCCGCCGCGGGAGGATGGGGAGGAGCGATTAGGGCCGGAGGGTGCCTCGCCAGACGGTAGCCGAACGAAGCCCGGGCCGTCAGACGCCGCGGCCGTGGAACAGCGGCTCCATCACGGCACCCGTGTTCAGCACCTGCGGGCGACCCTCGCGATCGATGAACTGGGACGCGGGATCCACGCCCAGGAGGTGATAGACCGTTGCTGCCAGATCGTCCGGGGTGAAGCCCTGCGTCTCGGGAGAGCCGCCCTGGGCGTCGGACGCGCCGATCACCTGACCACCCGTGACCCCGGCGCCCGAGAAGACCGCGGAGAAGACATTCGCCCAGTGATCCCGACCCGGCTTCGTCTGCCCGGCGAGGGTGCTGATCTTCGGAGAGCGCCCGAACTCGCCGGTGACAACCACCAGGACCTCGTCCGCCAGCCCGCGCTCCCGGAGATCGTCCAGCAGCGCGCCCACGGCCCTGTCCAGCGGCGGGTACAGCGCGTCCCTGCACCGGTCCCAGAGATTCGTGTGGAGGTCCCAGGTCTGTACGATGCCCATGTTGGCTTGAACAACCGGAACGCCGGCCTCCACGAGGCGCCGCGCCAGCAGCAGGGACTGGCCGAAGAGGTGACGCCCGTACCGCTCCCGCACCGCTTCCGGCTCCCGGTCCATCTGGAACGCCGCGCCGAACCCCTCGGCGGTGAGCAGACGGAACGCCGCACGCTGCTGGTCGGAAAGGGTCTCCGTCTCGGCCACCCGGCCGAGGCGGTCCTGCTGCCGGTTCACGCAGGCCAGCAGGCTCTGGCGCGTCCGCAGCCGGTCCAGGCTGAAGCCGGAGGGAAGGCTCAGGTTCTGGACCCGGAACTCTTTCCGGTTCGGATCATCCGTAATCTGCCAGGGATCATACTTCGCGCCCATGCATCCCGCGAATTGGCCCGGCCAGAGGAGCGGTCCCTCCTGCAGGTAGGTCGGCAGGTTCACGGCGTTCGGCACGCCGTCGGTCCGCGGACGGAAATAGTTGAGCCCGGAGCCGATGCTCGGCCAGTCCGAGCGGCTGCGGATCTTGTCCGCGCCGAGATCGATGGGGAGATTCGGCATCGCCTTACCGGTGAGCATCCAGTGCGTCGCCGGCAGGTGGCCGTTGTTCCGATGCGTCATCGTGCGCACCACCGCGAGGCGGTCCATCCGTGCGGCGAACCCGGGCAGGTGCTCGGAGATCCGGATGCCGGCCACCGGGGTGGAGATCGGCTTGAAGTCGCCCCGGACTTCGGACGGCGCGTCGGGCTTGGGATCGAACGTCTCCAGGTGACTGGGTCCGCCCGTCAGGAAGACGAGGATCATCGCCCGCGCCCGGCGCGGCCTGGCCGTGGTCGCGGCTGCGGCGGGCATGACGCTGCCGAGCCCCAGGCCGAGCAGGCCGGAGTAGCCGACCTGGAGCACCTCGCGGCGCGTCACTCCGATGTTGTGGCGATGTCCCGATCTCGAGCTTTGCATTCCGTTCCCCGGCGCGGCACGTACCTACTATCCGACGCCGCCTCCGCCCCTGGGTTTCGGGGAACTGGAGCCGCACAACGGGAAGCCGCAGCGCGGAGCGGTACCTTGGCCAGAGGAATCGACACGGGACGCGCGCAATGCTCCTCACGCGAATCGTCCCCCTGCCGCCCGCCGGCAAGATCCCCTGGAGAGCACCCCGTGATGACGCGACGCGTGTGGCCGCTGCTGGCCACCCTGCTGGTCCTGGCCGTGGCACCGGCCAATGCACAGAGCAAACCGCTCACCCCCAAAGAGGCCGGGAGCATCCTGGCCACCCACCCTACCGGAGACGCCGCGCGCGACTTCGCGGCCCGGATTCGGGCCACCTACCCGGCGGAGATGCTGCGCACCGGCATCGGACGGCCCCGCATCCAGGAGACGCTGGTCCTCTGGGCCCTGGAATCTCCGAACGGAGTGCCGCGGGTACAGCACGTGGGGAATATCCGCTCGTGGGGCATGGAGCGGATCGAGGGAACAGACCTCTACGTGGCCGTAGAGCACCTCCCGAACTTCGCGGTCGTGGCCTATCAATACGACGTGAACGGGCGCCGGTTCGGCGGGGAAGCGCTCCAGCTGGAGTACTACCCGCCCCACCCGGACAGCATCGCGCGCCCCGAGGTGCCCAAGGGCAAGGTCACCCAGATGCCGCGCTTCCACAGCCGGATCTTCCCGGGTACCTCCCGGGACTGGTGGCTCTATGTGCCGGCCCAGTACAACCCGGAGAAGCCGGCGGCCGTCATGGTCTTCCAGGACGGGCAGGGCTACCTCTACGCCACCACGATGATGGACAACCTGATCGCCCAGGGAGATATGCCGGTCACCGTGGGCATTTTCATCAATCCCGGGTCGTTCGAAAACGGCGGCTCCAATCGCAGCTTCGAGTACGACACGCTCTCCGACCAGTACGCGCGGTTCCTCCGGGACGAGATCTTGCCGGAGGTGGGTAAGACGGTGAAGCTGACGGATGATCCGGAGCGGCGCGCGGTTGTCGGGATCTCCTCGGGCGGGATCTGCGCCTGGACGGTGGCATGGGAGATGCCGGACCTGTTCCGGAAGGTGATCACGCACGTGGGAAGCTTCGTGGACATCGCCGCCGGCAAGACCCTGAAGGAGGGCGGCCACAACTACCCGTACCTCATCCGGAAGACGCCGAACAAGCCGATCCGCATCTGGATGCAGGACGGCAGCAACGACCTCGATAATGAACACGGAAGCTGGCCGCTCGCGAACCAGACCATGGCCACGGCGCTGCGATGGAAAGGCTACGACTATACCTTCCTGTTCGGGCAGGGCTTCCACAGCATGAGCCAGGGACAGGCTACCTTTCCGGACGCGCTTCGGTGGATCTGGCGGGACGTGCGGTAGCGCCGCGGCCGGCGTAACGGGAATCTGGGGGCCTCGACGCGGACCTCCCGTTATCCCACGGCGCCTCCTCTCCGCGCGGAGTCCGATCGATGACCGAGTTCAGCGACAAGTGCAGCCGGGTCCGAACGTTCCTCCGGGAGCAGGATCGCGACGGCCTGCTTCTCGCGACCCACGCCAACTTCGCGTGGCTGTCCGGCGGCGGGCGCAACCACGTCGGCGTCACCACGGAGCGGGGCATCGGCGGGCTCCTCGTGACCCCCGAGCGCGTCTTCTTGCTGGCGGACAACATCGAGCTGCAG
>CAYQDT010000254.1:0-5892 GCA_964416225.1 uncultured bacterium | reverse complement strand
GACAAAGCGTTCGGAACCGTTGATCTGCGCCGGGCTTTCAACCAGGTCCGGGTGCTGGAGCAGGCCGGCTACGGGCGAAACGGGGAGTGGATCGGCCTCGATGTGAAGGCGATGCGGACGCAGCCGGCGGAGATCGCGTTCCGGCACCTCGCCAACAGCAAAGAGATCTTCCTCCAGCTCGTGGAAGTAAGCCGGAAGGTCGATCCGCAGGAGGTCCAGGGCCTGATTGATCAGCGGGACTACGAGGGGCTCGAGCTCCTGATCGTGAAGCACCTGATGGGGCTGCGCTAGGTAGGGGCGGGTGCGGGGTCCCGCGCCGGACTCCGCGTCCGCTAGGCGGCGCGCGCCTGGTCCGCCGGCGCCCCCTCCAGCCGCGCCAGCTCCGCCCGGATTGCCGCGTGGGCGCGCGTCAGCGCCTCGGGACAGGGGCGGCCGTATTGCAGGCAGAGCTGCTCGTGCAGGTACAGCTCGTTGGAGGCGTTGATCAGGTGCTCGCGAAACTCGCGGTCCTGGTCGCGGCGCCGGGTCTGCTCGTTCAGCTCCAGCTCTCGGGGTGGGGTAGGCATCTCAACCTCGTGCCCGGGCCTGGCCGCCGGGCTTCTGGTTTACCCCGGCGGCGTGCCCGATGAACCATGGGCCGGAGCGCGCAGCGGCACCGAGCGGCGAGATGATCCGGCCGGAGTAGTGGAGCGTGCGGAAGGTATGAGCGAGTCGAACTCTGATCCGGCGCGGCCGCCGGCGGATCCGGGACAGATCGTCCTGCTCAACGGCACACCGCGGTCCGGCAAGTCCAGCATCGTCAGGGTCATCCAGGAGACCTTCGAGGGCCTCTGGATGAATCTAGGCGTTGACCGGTTCATGCAGATGACTCCGGCGCGCTTCCAGCCCGGTATCGGGCTGCGGCCCGGGGGAGAGCGGCCGGACCTGGAGCCGGTGGTCGCGCTTCTCTATGCGGCAATGTATGAGTCGATCGCCGCCCACAGCCGCCTCGGCGTGAACGTGGTGGTGGACGTGGGACACCACGATGCCTACGCGGCATCGCTCGCCATCCTGCCGGACTGCGCGCGGCGGTTGAGCGGGCTGCCGGTCCTCTTCGTGGGCGTGCGCTGTCCAACCGAGACGATCATGGAGCGCCGCCGCGCCACCGGCTGGCAGGTTCCTGGCGGCGTGGACGTCCCGGTGCCGGCCCCGGTGCTCCGGTGGCAGCAGGAAGTTCACCTGCCGGGGACGTACGACGTGGAGGTCGATACCGGCATTTTGAGCCCGGAGCAGTGCGCGGAGGTGATCCGGGAGCGCCTCCGGCGTGGGCCGGGAGCGGCCTTCCCGCGCCTCGCGTCCCGGGAGACGACTTGGTGAAGGCCCGCCTTCCGGTTCTGACTGGATGACACCTCGAACCTATCTCATCGTCAACGCCATCGTCTTCGCCGGATTTCTGGTCCGGGCGTTCACCGGTTTCGGAGCGGTCATTTTCATCCTCCCGCTGCTGGCCCTGCTGCTGCCCGTAAAGATCGTGGTGCCGCTGCTCGCCGTTCTGGGACTGGCCACGGGCGGGTGGCTCGCCTATCGCAGTCATGGCCATGTCGACCGTCCGGAAATGCGCGCCCTCGTGATCGGCGCGCTGCCGGGGATGCTCCTCGGTCTCCTGCTGGTGAGCGTGCTGACGGACCACCGGCTCCGTCAGGTGCTCGGCCTCCTTCTGGTAGGGGTGGGGCTGTGGCGTGCGTGGGAGCGCCGGACGCAGCTCCCGCCGCTCCCACGCTCGATCGGGCTGGGTGCCGGCTTCGCGTCCGGGTTTCTTGGGGCGCTGTTCGGTCTATCCGGCCCGCCCTCCGTCAGCTACCTGGCGCGGCAGCGGCTGTCCAGCGCCTCGTTCCGGGCAACCCTCCTGGTGTTCATCCTGGTGGTCGATGCGCTGCGCGCCGTCGGCTACTACGTCAGCGGCGCAATCGACGGCGGCGTGTGCTGGGCCGGGGCGGGACTCCTGCCGGCGGCCCTGGCCGGATCCTGGTGCGGCGAGCGGTTCCAGAGCCGCGTCTCGGAGCGGGCGTTCCGGCAGGCGCTCGCGGCGCTGCTCGTCTTTACCGGGATCCTGTTCTTCTTCCGGTAGGTCATTCACCTGGAGACACTCCCGGTTCCGCGTCCCGGCCGGAGCACCACAGGGAACGGACGCGGCCGTGGGGAACGGGTATCCACTGCATCTATTTCCCCGGAATCCGGGGTGGAAAGGGCCCTTCAATGGCATCGATCTCCAGACGGAGCTTTCTCGGCGCGGCAGGCGCGGCGCTCGTCACTTCCCCCATCTCAAACCGCACGGCGTGGGCCAAAGCGGGGACGCCGAACCGGCTGAAGCACGTGCTCTCCAACGAAAGCTACAGCCTGCGGGATGAAATTCATGCGGGGCGGCTCTCGCTGCTGAATATCGCGCCGTTCCACAAGAACACGCTGGGAATCCGCGGCGTGAGCCTGAACGATATGTACTTCCAGTCCTGGGATGAGAGCTATCTGCGACAGATCGTGGAGAGCTTCAAGGCGAACGATCGGGTCATCACCTGCCTGATCATGGAGGGGAACCTGGCCACTCCGGATACCACGCAGCGCCGCCGGCAGATCGAAGGCAACACCAGCAAGCTCAAGGCCGCCGCGTACCTGGGCGCGCCCGTCGTCCGGATGAACCTGGGCGGCGTCGGCCCGGGTGAAGACAACGCCAAGGAAGGAGTCGACCGGTGTGTGGCCGCCTTCAAGGAGATGCTGCCGGTCGCGCGGGATCTCGGCATCCGCATTACCATCGAGAACCACGGCGGCGTGTCGGGAACCATCGACAACATCATGGCGGTGATCAACGGGACTGATCCGAAATGGGTGGGATCGCTGCTGGACTTCGGCAACCATCCCGTGGACCACAACCCGGAGATCTTCGCGAAGCTGGCGCCGCACGCCTACCACTCCCACGCGAAGCTGGCCGCCTTCAAGCCGGACGGGGAGGCCACCAATGGGGACTACGGCGCCCTGCTCGGCATCCTGAAGCGGGTGAAGTATCCGGGCGCGGTTTCGGTGGAATGGGAGGGAATGGGCGAGGCGATCGACGGCATCAAGCGCACCCGGGACCTCATCCTGAAGCACTGGCCGGAACTGCCCAACTGATCGGGCGCGGGGGCTCAGCGGGAGCGCTCTTCGTCCAAGGGGACGGAGAGCGCTCCGCTCGCCGGGGCGGGCGGATTCCCGACCCGGCCTATGGAGTCCACACCTGAAGCCCGGTGGTGTCGATCTGCGCCGGCAGTACCTGCATCCCCAGCGCGCTCACCGCTCTCCGGACATGGTGCACCCGATCCCGCTGCGCCAGAACCGTTACCGTCCCGCCGCCTCCCGCCCCATTCGCCTTAAAGCCGAGCGCGCCGGCTCCGCAGGCGACCGCGTGCAGGGCCTCGATCTCCGGCGTGGTGATCTCCGGATGCAGGCTCTTCTGCGCCTCCCAGTTCCGGTTCATGGCCGCCGCGAAGCGATCAAGGTTTCCGGCCAGCAGGGCTTCCTTCCCCTCCACCGCGCAGTGCGCGAGCTCTTCGAACTGCCGGGGGTTCCGTCCCGCCCTGAATTCCGCGATGACCTTTTCATGCATCGCACTCGAAAAGTGGGAGTGACCGGTGTAGACCAGGACGAAGCGGTCTTCCAGCTCCAGACGGGTCACGCTCTCCAGCGGAATGGGCGAAACGCGCGCGTCCGGATATTGCACGTCCATGAAGTTCACCCCGCCGAACGCGGAGGCGAATTGGTCCTGAACCCCACACTCCAGCCCGAGCTCTTCCGTTTCCAGCGCCTGGGACTCCTGCGCCACCTCGTAGGGGAGTAGGTAGCGCCCCAGATGCGCGGCGAGGGCACCGATGGTCGCGACCCCGAGTGCCGCCGAGGAGCCGAGGCCGCTTCCGGGAGGCGCGTCCGAATGGACCCGGATCCGCACTCCACGCTTGATACCCGACCGCTTCACCGCCGCCTTGAACAGGTCGAGCACGCTGTTGTACTCGATCCGGCGGATGTCGCGGACGTGCTGCTGCTCGTCCGTATCGAAGCTCTCGATGGTGATCCCGTCGAACGGACCCACCTCCAGCGTGACGTGCGTGTAAAGCGTGGCCGCGAAGCTCACCACCGCGCCGCGCGGGACGATCCGGGTATCGGTCCAGCCGCCCAGGTCACAGAAGCGGACGGGGGCTCGGGCGCGAAAGGTCGGCATGCTGCCTCCAGCGGGCAGGGCCGGGCGATCCGGCACCGGGGCGGTCCGCCCCACCTATTATGCCGGGTTATGACGGGAACCGGCGCCGGACGGCGCCGGAAGCGCAAGGACTCCGACCGCTCGCGGCCGAACGGTGGGGAAAGGAGGGCGACGTGCGCCTGCTCAAGCTGTCGATTCTTGCTGCCGCTCTGGCCGGGTCCGCCGCGGTGGCCCAGGTAGAGGAGATCTTCTCCAAGTACGTGCAGGTCTTCAACCCGCAGGGATCCTTCGCCCAGCGGCTCATCCGCCTGACCCCGCCCGGGAAAAAGGACTGGCGGGTGGTGGATGACCAGCGTCACGACTACCGCCTCCAGGTGCCGGACGATGCCCAGGTGGAGACCCGGCAGGAGGGCAACCGCGCGCTGCTGGTCTACCTTTCGGACGCGGAGAAGCGCCCGCGTCCCACGCTGCGGGTGGACATCTATCCGGCCGGTAAGGACGACCGGGCCGAAGTTGACGCCGAGTATGCGAAGGAGTACGCCGAGCAGTACCCGACGGCGGCGTTCAACAACAAGTTCAGCACCACGGACACCGGGCTGGTGCAGCTCCCGAAGAACGTTCGGCTGGCGCTGGTGGCCGGCAGCTACCCGCAGGGCGCGGTACGCGGCTTCCGGGTGCAGCTCGCTCACCTGAGCACGGAGCGACAGCTCTTCGTCACTTTCGACTGCGCCGAAGCCGACTGGCCCCAGTATCAGGACGAGGTCGGCCGCATCCTCCTGACGCTGGACCTGGCGAAGGGGAAGCGCAAGTAGCCGGGAGGGGGCCGGAGCGGTACCGGCCCTCTCCGCGAGCCTCCCTCATCCCTGCAGCGCCGCCCGGGTCCGCGCTACCAGCGGGTTGTCCGCCTCGCGGCTTCCGCGCAGGTTGAACATGCTGGTCGCCAGATAGCGGTCGCGCCAGGCGGGACTGACGTGGTAATAGTCCTCGAGCGCCGCCGAGCTGAACTTGTAGTCATGCGCGTTATCTCCCTTGAGGAAGATCAGCCGCCGGGCCGCGACCATCAGCGCATCCGGAGCGCCGCCGGCCCGCAGGTAGGCCAGAGTCTTTCGCGCCGCCTCGCGCCGGTTGGCGGTCACCTCGTCCAGGATGGCCTCGATCGCCTCGGGCCCGCTCCCGACATCTTCCGCCGGCGCCAGCCGATCCAGGCCCTGCGCCGCGTCCGGCTTCAGGCCCATCGCCTGCCGGAAGAGCGTCATGAAGGCGGCCCCCTGGAGGAGGAGCAGCAGCCGGGTCTCGTCGCTGCCGCTCGTGGCGGACGCGTAGCGGAGGGCGTTGGCCGAAGTGACGCAGTGAATGCCCAGGATGTCCGGCCGGCGGGAGATGAGCTCTCCCGCTCCGGATAGCACGCCGTCCCAGAGCACCGGCACGGGCGTACCGCGATTCAGCAGCTCCACGACCTTTTCCGAAGCGTCGTCGGCGCTCCCAATGCGGAGGGCTTCCATCAGCTCGACGGTGGCGGCCGCGTCCCCGGAACGGCCGGACCACACGACCTCCGGCTTGATCCGCTTCACCCGCTCGAGGTTCCGGCGCCAGGGTCGATCCGCCGGCTCGTCCAGATCGGCCGGGTTGCCCGCCGTGCCGTTCCGTGCGAGGAGGGCGTACGCCAGTGAACGGAGCACCGGCTCCGCATG
>CAYQDT010000253.1:0-5917 GCA_964416225.1 uncultured bacterium | reverse complement strand
CTCAGCGAGCGGCACGTGCACTACGGCGAGAGCTGATCCGCCCCGCCGGGCGCGCGGCGGAAACCCACCGCTCCGGAGAGCACCCCGCTGCGAGACCCGGCCGCCGGTGATCGAGTAGCGAGCCTTCCATCACCCCGAAACATTCCGCTCTGAACGCCAACCCATGACCGCCAAGTCGCTCCTCGCCAAGATCGTCATCCACGCCATCCTGATCACGGGCGGCGTGCTCTTCCTCTTTCCGCTGCTCTGGATGTTCTCCACCTCGGTGAAGCCGAACAGCCAGGCGATGTCAATGCCGCCGCGGGCGCTTCCCTACCGGGAGACCTCCGTGGGGTCGGACGGGCGGATCTATCCGGCGGCCCACTATTGGGAGGACCGGGACGCGGAGCGGCGGACGGTGGCGCTGGTGGAGCGGCACGGCGGCAAGACGGTGATTGATCTGGACACGGCCGCCGGGAAGAAAGAGCGGCGAACGGTCCCTTCGAGCAGCGTGGCCCTTCCGGGAACCTGGCGCTGGGAAAACTACGCGGACGCGGTGACCTATAAAGCGCGCCTGCTGGGGTACATCCCGTTCCTCCGGTATGGCCGGAACACGATGTACCTGGTCATCCTTTCGGTAATCGGGACCGTCCTCTCCAACTCCCTGGTAGCGTACGGCTTCGCGCGCATCAACTGGCCGGGCCGGGATTGGGCATTCGGGCTCACCATCGCCACGATGATGATCCCGTTCTCGGTGCTGGTGGTGCCGCAGTACGTGGTCTTCAAGACGTTCGGATGGGTCGGCAGCCCCAAGCCGCTCTGGGTGCCCGCCTTCTTCGGCGGCGCCTTCAACATCTTTCTGCTCCGGCAGTTCTTCCGCAGCCTTCCGTTCGAGCTCTCGGACGCGGCCAAGATCGACGGCTGCAGCGAGTTCCGGATCTACCGGGAGGTGATTCTGCCGCTCGCCAAGCCCGCGCTGGCGGTGGTGGCGCTGTTCAACTTCCTGGCGGTCTGGAACGACTTCCAGGGCCCGCTGATCTACCTCACCGACCAGAAGACCTACACCCTGGCCTATGGCCTCCAGGCCTACCAGAGCCAGCAGGGCGGTACCCAGTGGCCGCTCCTCATGGCCGCGTCGATGATCGTGGTCGCCCCGGTGATCCTCATGTTCTTCCTGGCGCAGAAGACCTTCATCCAGGGCATCACCGTGACCGGCATGAAGAACTGAGCCGGGAGCCGGCTCCGGCACCTTCGGACCGGGGCCCGCTCACCGGGCCTGAAACCGGCAGACCTCAAGGGGAGCCACGCCGTCCGCGACAAAGCTGGCGGGTCCGATCGTGCCGGAGGTCTGGTGAAAGACCTGACCCCGGGAGCGGACCTGGATCGTGTAGGGAAGGGGCGCCGCTCCGGACTCCCGCCAGGAGTAGCAGTGGGCGTAGACGGTGTAGAACCCCTTCGGCGCGTGGGTGAAGTAGATGTGCTCGACCGGGGTGCGGGTGAAGCGCGAGGGCGCCTTCTCGCCACTCTCAGGAAGGGTCAGTCCGGGCAGCCCGACCTGCTTGTCCATGTCGACGAGGAACTCCGGTACGGGCAGCAGGTTCTCCGCCCCGGGACGCTCGCCGGCCGCGATGCGCCGCTCCCCTTCCGCGCTGACGAGAGTCGGGTTCGCATCCACGTCCTGCACGCCGCCCGACGCGGACTGGCGGTGGTACGCCGTGATCAGTTCTCCCGACGGCTCCCGCAGCTCGAGGTCCAGGTCCGAGAGGGAGTTCCAGACCAGGCTCACCTCCAGCTCACCGCCGGTGGTGGCGGAAGCCGCGAGCAGGCGCTGGTCGATCTGCCGGAGATCGGCCACCGGCGCCGCCGTGACTCCGGGCGCCGGCGCCGCGCCGCGGGTCTGCACCAGCAGCAGGTTGCCCGCCGCGGAGGGCGCGCCGGGGTGCGGAGCCAGCTTCAACAGCCCCACCACGAGCAGCGAGACGCCGACCAGCCCGCCGAGGAAGAGCGCAAACCGGAGCTCCTGCTGCTGGATCGAGTGCTGAGTGGCCATCATTTCTCTCCCATCCGCCGTTCCGGCGGTCGGCGGCGGGGGTATATTCCGCCTTCCATTCCTCGTTTCCTTTCTTTCCCGAGGCCCCGCTTCTACGGCGCTCGACCCGGGCCCGCCTCTCGGAGCCGCTCTGGCCCGCGGCGGACGCGTCAGGTCCGGACGCTTGCGGCCACCGCCGTTCCGCACCCCACGGAGCAGGACATGAGGAGCCCCGGCGGAATAGAGGGGTACTCTGGACGAGCCCGTCCGCGGGTATAATGCTCCCATAGCCGGAGGAGAGTGCCGGCCTGCCGGGAGGCGAAGCCCGCGCAGCCGACGTGAGGAGAGACAGGTTTCGTGGTGCCGTTCTATCCGGGCCGCTACGCGGCGATCGACGTGGGGAGCCACTCCGTCCTGCTGCTCGTGGCAGATGTGGACGAAGAAGGTCATCTCACGACGGTGGCGGATGGGGAGCGCGTTACCCGGCTCAGCGAGCGATACTACGTCGGGAAGCGGCTGGTCCGCACCGCGCGCGAGCGGACCACCGAAGCCATTGCCGAATTCGACCGCCACGCGCGGCGGCTGGGGGCCGGCGGAATCGCCGCGGTGGGCACCTCCGTGCTCCGGGAGGCACCGAACGGCGGCGAGTTCCGCGCGCAGGTGCGCCAGGAGACCGGCCTCCCCATCGAGATCATCACCGGAGAGCAGGAAGCGGACCTGGCCTACGAGGGGAACCTCCATGACCGCCGCCTTCCCGGCACGGACGGCGAGCGGGTGGTCCTGGACATCGGCGGGGGCAGCACGGAGCTGGTCCGCGGTCTCGGGGGGAGCATCCTCGCGCGCGCCAGCTACCCCCTTGGCGCCGCACGGCTCACGGAGCTGTTCCTCCGGAGCGACCCGCCCGCGCTGGCGGAGTGCGACGCGGCGGAGGCGCACGTGGAGGAGATCCTCTCGGAGTTGGAGCCGGTCCGCCGGGGCTCCCTGCTGCTGGGCACCGGGGGCACCGTCTACTATCTGGCCAACGTGGCCCGCGCCGCCGGCATGCTCTCCGTGAAGGAGCTGCACGGGGCGCTGCTCCCCCACACCCGGGTGGCCGAGATGGTCGACCTCTTCCGCACCCTCCCCCAGCAGTTCCGGCGCCGCGTGCCGGGTCTGGATCCGGAGCGCGCGGAGATCATCCTGGGCGGAGCCATGATCCTGCACCAGGTGATGGCGCGGCTCTCGGCGCCCCACCTGATGGTGAGCGTCAACGGCGTCCGGCACGGCTGCATCTACGCCATGGCGCGCCGGGCCCTGCTCCGGAAGTAGGTCGCCGGCCCCGCCGTGCTGGAGCCGAGGGTCCCGGCGCGTGTGTTAGAATTACCCGCCGGCCTTTTTCGGCTGGAGCGAGATCACCGCAGGGACGCGAGGGCAGGCATGGCCGCAGGACAGCAGCATCATCTGGAATTTGGCGGGAGCCCGGTGAGCACGGAGTTTGACGGCTCCCTGCAGTTCCGGCTGGTGGATCGCATCCCGGTTGTCGCCGTTTCTCACGAGTTCACCGAGAAGACCGCGCGCCAGATCCGCTACGAGCTCGTCGCCACCGTCGGGCCGGAGCGTCCGTTCTACCACCGGCACTACTACGTGGTGCTGGATGTGCGCATGATCAGCGCGTGGCAGGCCGGCGCCGGAGAGTTCGTTGCGGCGCTGCGGGAGCGGATGACCCGGATTGGCGGCGAGCTGTACGTGGTGGCCACCACGCCGATCCCCGTGCCGGCGGGCGTGCCCGTGGTGCCCTCCGTCGAGGAGGCGGGCGCCACCGCGAAGGCGCTCCGCGCGGAGCGTCGCCTCGCCATGCTCCGGCGATAGGAGCACCCATGAGCGCCGCCGCCCTCTCCGGGAGCGACCTCGCGCAGTGGGCGCTCGCGGCGGTCACGATTACCTTTCTCCTCGCCGACCTGGCGATTGTGCTGCTCTGGTTCCTCGGCTATGGCCGGGAGCGCCCGCTTCTGGCGCCCCGCTGGAGCGTCGCGGACATTATCCTCGGGCTGCAGGCGGTGCTGGCCGGGATTATCGCGGGCTCGGTGCCCTTCTTCGTCCTCGTGGAGATCCTCGCCGGCATCCGCCATCGCCACCACCTGGACGGGACTCCGCTCTGGCTCAAGTACGGGCTGATGCTGCTTCCGCTCATGCTGATTCAGCAGGCGGCCCTGATCCTCGTTCCGCTGCTGGTAGTCCGCTGGAAGTACCGGCTGCCGGCGAATGAAGCGGCCCTGGAGCTCGGGCTCCGCGGGGGCGCGCTTCCCTGGCGCCGCGCCGTGCTGCTCGGGCTGGCGGCGGCGGTGGTGGTCCTGCCGCTCAGTGCCGGGCTGGAGACGGGGGTGCAGTGGGCCCTCGCCCATCATTGGATCCCGCTGGAGAGCGCGCTGCGGGAGATGTCCCGGGACGCAGATGCCGTGACCTACATCGCGGAGATCCGGCGCTCGCCGGTCGCCATGGCCATCGCGTTCCTGCTTATCGGCCTGCTCGCGCCCGTGGCGGAAGAAGTCTTTTTCCGCGGGTTCGCCTACCGGGCGCTGCGCGAGCGGTTTGGGGTGACCGCGGGGATCCTGCTGAGCGGGCTGCTCTTTGCGGCCATCCACGGCAACCCACTCGCGTTGCTCCCCCTCTGGGCCATCGGCGCCCTGCTGGCCGTCCTCCGGGAACGGACCGGCAGTCTCCTGGCGCCGATCGCGCTCCACTGCGCGAACAACAGCCTTGCAATCCTGGCGCTCCTGCTCTCGAAGTAGCGCCGGGCGCCAGGGAATGCCGGTCAGGCGTCTTCCGATTCCGGATAGGCGCCCAGCACGCGGACAAAGGCGCACTCGTCCCGCAGGGCCGTGAGGGCCTGGCAGAGCGGCGAGTCGGGACCCTCGTTCGGATGTCCCTGCGCGTCCACGAAGAAAACGTACTCCCACGGCGTCTGCTTCGTCGGACGGGACTCGATGAAGGTCAGCGAGACGCCGTTTCGGGAGAAGGCGTCCAGCGCCCGGACCAGCGCGCCGGGACGGTGCGGCACGGAAAAGAGGATGCTCGTCTTATCCGCGCCGCTGGGGGGTGGCTGGATCCGGCCGACCACCCAGAACCGCGTGCGGTTCCGCGGGTTGTCCTCGATGTGCTCGGCGAGGATACCGACCCCGTACTCCTCCGCCGCCGCGCTGTTGGCGATTGCGCCCGCCTCCGGGTCGGCCGCCGCCAGGCCGGCGCCGCGCGCCGTGGTGGTGGTCTCCACCAGCTCCACGTGGGGCAGGTTGCGGCTGAGCCACTCCCGGCACTGGGCGGTGGCCTGGAACATCGTGTAGACGCGCCGCACCTGGTCCAGGGAGCGCGCGTTGGAGACCAGGTTGTGCTGGATAGGGACGTAGATCTCCGCGCAGATCTGGAGATCGCCGGTGAGGAACATGTCCAGCGTGCGGGCGATAACCCCCTCCGTGGAGTTCTCCACCGGGACCACCCCCAGCTCCGCGTTCCCGCGCTCCACCTGCTGGAAGGTTTCCTGGATCGAACCCGTCTCCAGGTACTCCACCCCGTTCCCGAACCGCCGCCGCGCCGCCACGTGGGTGTTGCTGGCGGGCGGGCCCCAGTAGGCGACGGTCAGCCGCTTCTCCAGCGCCCGGCAGGCGGACATCACCTCGCGGTAGATGGCCTGGACGTCTTCCTTCTTGAGCGGCCCCGCGTTCGCGCGCGCCACCCGCTCCAGAACCTGGCGCTCCCGGCCCGGGGCAAACGCGGGGCGCTGCTCCATCTCCTTCGCCTGCCCAATGCGGACGGCGCACGTGGCTCGCTCGTTCAGGAGCCGGACAATCTCCGCGTCCAGCTCGTCGATGCGCCGTCGATAGTCGTCGATTTCCATTCCACGAGTCCCGCTGGGCGGAAGAAAGACCGGGCGAG
>CAYQDT010000252.1:0-5928 GCA_964416225.1 uncultured bacterium | reverse complement strand
GGAGGCTACTTGTCCTGCAGGGCGGCCACGCCCGGAAGGGTCTTGCCCTCCAGGAACTCCAGGCTTGCCCCTCCGCCGGTTGAGATGTGGGTCATCTTGTCGGCGAGGCCCATCTGCTCCACGGCGGCGGCGCTGTCCCCGCCGCCGATGATCACGTTGGCGCCCTGGCCGGCGATCTCCGCGAGAATCTCCGCCACCGCGCGCGTGCCCACGGCGAACTGCGGGTTTTCGAAGACGCCCATCGGCCCGTTCCAGACCACCGTCCGGGCGCCCTGAAGCGCCTCTCGGAAACGCTGGACGGTCTCCGGGCCGATGTCCACCCCTTCCATCTCCGCGGGGATGGCCGAGACCGGAACCGTCTCCTTCCGGGTGGGAGTTTTGAAGTCGTCGGTGACCACCACGTCGACCGGCAGCTTGATGTCGCCGCCGCCCTTCAGGGTCTGGGCCGCCTTCTCCAGGTTGTTCTTGTCGAGCAGGCTCTTCCCGATCTCGTTGCCCTGCGCCTTGAGGAAGGTGTAGGCCATCCCGCCGCCGATCACCAGCGCGTCGACCTTCGGGAGCAGGTGGTCGATCACGCCGATCTTGTCCGCCACCTTGGCTCCGCCCAGGATGGAGACGAACGGCCGCTGGGGGTGGTCCAGCGCGCCGCCCAGCACATCCAGCTCCTTGCCGAGCAGGAAGCCCGCCACGGCCGGCAGGTGATGCGCCACGCCCTCCGTGCTGGCGTGCGCGCGGTGCGCCGCGCCGAAGGCGTCGTTCACGAAGAGGTCGCCCAGGGCCGCGAGCCGGCGGGCGAACTCCGGGTCGTTCTTTTCCTCTTCCGGGTGGAAGCGGACGTTCTCCAGGAGCAGCACCTGGCCCGGCTGCAGCGCCTGCACGGCCGCCTCCGCCTCCGGCCCCACGCAGTCATCCACCTTCCGGACCGGCTGGCCGAGCAGCTCGCCGAGGCGCTCCGCCACCGGATTCAGCCGCCATTTCGGATCCACCCCCTTGGGCCGGCCGAGGTGGCTCATCAGGATCACCTTCGCGCCGTGCTCCAGCAGGTAGCGGATGGTCGGCAGCGCCGCCCGGATGCGCGTGTCGTCGGTGATCGCGCAGGCGTCATCCTGCGGGACGTTGAAATCCACGCGGACCAGCGCCCGCTTTCCCTGCACGTCCACGTCCTGGATCGTCTTCTTGTTCATCGAAAGCCGTCTCCCCTCAAGTTCGAGCCGCCAGGCCGCTTACCCCCGCACGGGAGATAAACGCCTGGCGGCTCGTTCCATCCTCTTCAGGGTCGGGCACCCGGTGTCGGCTGCTGGGCGGTTTCCCATTCCCATGCCTCCTTCCACCGGATGCTCCTCCCCGGCGAACCTGTTTAGACGCCCTTGCTGGCCACGAAGTGCGCCAGGTCTGCGAGCCGGCAGCTGTAGCCGAACTCGTTGTCGTACCAGGAGACCACCTTGGCGAGATTTCCGCCGATGACCATCGTGGTGTCGGCGTCCACGATCGAGGAGAGCGGGTTGCCCTTGAAGTCGATGCTGGTCAGCGGCTCGGTGCAGAAGCCCAGGATGCCCTTCAGAGAGCTTTCGGAAGCGGCGCGGAAGGCCTCGTTGAGCTGCTCCGCGGTCGCGTCCTTGCTCAGGACCACCGTCAGGTCGATCACGGACACCGTCTTGGTGGGAACGCGGAACGCGATGCCGTGCATCTTGCCGGCCAGCTCCGGCAGCACGCGGCTGATCGCCTTGGCGGCGCCAGTGCTGGTGGGGATGATGTTGTCCTGGGTGGCGCGGGCCCGGCGGAGGTCGCTGTGGGCCTGGTCCGCCACCTTCTGGTCATTCGTGGCGGCGTGGACCGTGTTCATCAGCCCCTTCTCGATGCCGAAGTTGTCCAGCAGGACCTTGGAGACCGGCGCCAGACAGTTCGTGGTGCAGGAGGCGTTGGAGATGATGTTGTGCTTGGACGGATCGTACTTGTCCTGGTTCACCCCCATCACGATGGTGATGTCTTCGTTGGTGGCGGGGGCGCTGATCAGCACCTTCTTCGCGCCGCCCTGGAGGTGCGCCTTCGCCTTCTCACCGTTCGTGAAGAAGCCGGTGGACTCGATCACCACGTCCACGCCGACCTTACCCCACGGGATCTGCGCCGGGTCCCGCTCCGCGAAGATGCGGATGTCGTGGCCGTTCACCCGGATGGCGTTCTCCTCGACGCTGACCTCCCCCTTGAAACGACCATAGTTGCTGTCATACTTCAACAGGTGGGCGTTGGTCTTGGGATCGGTGAGGTCGTTGATCGCCACCACCTCGATCTCGTTGCCGTAGTGCTCCTGGAAGGCGCGGAAGGTAATCCGGCCAATCCGGCCGAACCCGTTGATGCCAACTCGAACTGCCATTGGGCTCAAACTCCTCGCCGCCGTGCGGCGCTGTGTCGTCGGGCGATGGGATCGCCCTGTTTCAATTCCGATACACGTGGGTTGTGCCGGGAAAGGCGCGGCCGGAGACAACGTGCGCGCACGTTCGGGTCTCGCCGCTGTGCCTCGGCACGGCGGAAAGGGGCCTCGTCCGCCGGTACCGGATCCGGCGTCGCGAACCGGCTGCCGGAGCGAATGCCGGGCTGCGCAAGACAAGGGCCGGAGTGGCCACGCCGCCGTGGGCGGCTCGCCGGTCCAACCGTTCCTCGTGTCCGGCTGACGTGTGTGTCCCTGATCCTGAGCCGGCGTATTCCGGCGTCAACGGATGGCCGACCATCCAGATGGGGCTGGTTCGGCGCGGTTTCGTGATATCGCATCGCGCGGCGGCGTGTCAACGGGCCTCAGGTTAAGCTCTGGAGTTCCTTGCGCCGGTCTGCGGTCAGCCGGCAGGGCCCCCAATCACTCTAGGCGGCTTCGCTCAGGTTTGTCCGCGCCGGCGGCCCACTCCCGGGCCGCATCGCGCGCAGCCCCACCCCCGAAGCTCTTCGCACCGTATCTTCGCACCGTATCTTCGCACCGTAATGGAAGCTATCCCGGTCATCGACAGCACCCATCTCGTCCCGCTCCCGGGCGGGCGAACGGTCATGGTCGGTGCGCCGCCGGAGGCGCTGAAGGTGCTGGTGCTCTGGGAATTTCCGTCGCCCAGCGTGGTGGTGGTGCCGCCGAACCCGCTCTTTGCGAACGGGATCAATCAGGCCAGCTTCGAGTTCCTGCTGTACAACCACCTCTTCGTGATGAACGGCCTTCGGGACCGGGTGCCGTTCCTGGTGGTCTGCGACCCGGAACAGCAGGCTCCGCTGGAAAGCCTGATCCGCCACATGCTCCGCGGCCCGGACGATGAGGAAATGGCCCGGTGGCGCACGCCGGCCAGCCATCGCCGCCAGCTCCTGCGGGAGACCACGGTGGTCTCCGGCGCGGTGGCCGCGGCGGAGTTATCCACGCTGGCGCGGGTGATCCCGTTCCGGAGCGGCTGCGCCGAGCTGCCGGACGGCACCGTGATCGAGGAGCTGGCGGGTGGGGAAGTGCGGATTGCCTGCGGCGCGGAGGCCGTGCGCGTGCCGCGCCGCGCGCAGCGCCGGAGCCAGCTTCCGCTCTATTTCGCGGATGTGGAGCGGCCGGCGGAGGGGCCGCGCTTCGGGCTGCAGGTGATCGGGAGCGCCAGCGGCTTTTCCGGGGCCGAGTGGAGCTCCTGCTACCTGATCTGGATCAACGGCCAGCCGCTGGTGGTGGACGGCACTCCGTACCTGGACGAGCACCTCCGCCGGCTGGGGATCGAGGAAGAGCAGATCCTCGGCTACCTGATCACCCACAACCACGAGGACCACGCCAACATGATCGGCCAGTTGGTGAGCCACCGCCCCGTGACGGTGCTCACCAGCGGGCCGATCATGGCCACCCTGGTGCCCCGCCTCTCCGCCATCCTCGGCTGCCCGGAAGAGGCGGCGCGGCGTCTGTTTCGGTGGGTGCCGCTGCACCCGGAGCTGGACGACTTCGGCGCTCCCCTGCACTGGTTCGGCGCGGAGATCCGGACCTGGTACAGCGTCCACACCATTCCCACCCTCGGGGTGGACATCTCCATGGAGGGTCGTCACATCCGGATGCCCGGCGACACCCTCTGGGGGCGGCAGTTGGAGCCGCTCCTGAAAGAGGGGGTCATCAGTCCCCGCCGCTGCCACTTCATTCAGCGCACGTATGAGGGAGCGGACGTCATCGTGGCGGATGCCGGCGGCGGGCCGATCCATCCGGACCCGCAGGAAGTGCAGGAGCTGCTCCGGCAGCGCAGCGGCTGCCGGATGATGGTGACGCACGTCTCCGAGACGGCCCGGCAGTACCTGCCTCCCGCCGACCCGGGGACGGAGGTGGTGCTGCTGCCTCGAGAAGTGCGGACGGCCGATGAAGCGATGGCGCTGTTCGGATCGCCCACCCTGCGGCGCGTTCCGGAGCGCTGGCTCCTGGCGCTGCTCCACGGGGGGACGGCGGTTGAGCCCGGAGAGGCGGTCGCGGCCGAGGGGAGCTGCGCGTATTTCGTCCTCTCCGGCTGCTGCGCCCTGCGCGCCGGCGGCTGCTTCGACCTCACCATCCAGCGCGGCGACCTCTTCCACGCCTCCCTGCTGCCGGGCGCGCACGCTCCGGAGCTGCGTCCCACGGCGCCCTGGACCCGGCTGCTGCGCATTCCGGAGCCGCTGTACCGGGCCTTCCTGGCGGATACCGGCCTGGGAGGCGTGCTGGAGCGGCTGTACCGGACGCGCCGGTGGTGGCGGGCCGTCATCGGCGAGGAGCCGCGTCTGGACGTGCTGGTGGAGCTGGCGCAGCTCTCCCGCGAGCGCCGCTACCGCCCGGGAGCCGAGATCGCCCGCCAGGGCCACCCGGCAACCCGCTTCTACATGGTCACCGAGGGCCAGGTGGAGGTGCTGCACGGCGCTCCCGGGGAGCCGCGCTCGATGGGCGTCCACGGCCCCGGCTACCACTTCGGAGAGATCACCCTGCTGGGGGAAGCGGAGCGCCTCACCACCGTGCGCGCCCGCACCCCGGTTACCGTGCTGGAGCTGCCGGGCCGCGCCTTCCGCCGGCTGCTCATGCAGATTCCGCTCGCCCGGTACCGGCTCTGCCGGACGGCGGCCCGCTCCGCCGAAGACCTCCGGCGCACCGGGGAAGCCCCCGGCCGGGGCTGCTGAACCCGCCCGATCATGCTGGCGCGGCCGGGCTCGCCGCGTAGAAATTATACGGGTGGATCCGGCGTCATCGCGGATGGTGCGGCGTACACTGTATACGATCGGAGCATTACCCGCCAGGCGGCCAACCACCGCGTGCCGCCCCGGTTCCCAGGCGTCCGGGACGCCGGCAGCCTTCGCGCCGGCCACCGCCGACGCACCGTCGCGTGTCGTGCCTGAACAGCAGCCGTGCGCCTTTGGGCATGGGTGGCGGCTGGTTCGGGACGGGGCTTAACAGATCGGAAAGTCTGGCGTCTGGATTGAACTGTCAGAAAACTGTTGCTATACTCACGACGAAGCGAGCCCATACCCCCCTGTTGACCACCCTTGCGGGAGATTGTTGATGGTTGCTGCGGATCTCAAGCAGATTCCCTTCCTTTCGTCCGTGCCCGAACCCGAGCTCGAGTTGTGGGCGGCCGCGGCGGAGCGCCGCGAGGTGCCGCGCCGGCAAACGCTCGTGGAGGCGGGTGAGGAGGACCTCAACCTGTTCCTGGTGGCTCGCGGGATTGTGATGCTCTGCATGGAGTCGCGCTCCGGTGAGACCCGGATGACGGGCCTGGTGGACCCGACGCAGTGCTTCAACATCCAGTGCCTCCATCCGGGAGTCAAGGCCACGGAGTCCGCGCATGCGCTCACGGACGCCGAGGTGGTGGCGGTCCCGGGGTCGGAAGTGCGGGCGGCCGCGCGGCGCGGCGGAACGCTGGGCGCGCTCCTGGCGGGGTACGCGGCCGGCCGGCTGACGGAGATGACGGATGACTTCGTCCGCTC
>CAYQDT010000251.1:3386-5933 GCA_964416225.1 uncultured bacterium | reverse complement strand
CCGGAGGCCGTTGCCGCGAGTGGAGATTACCGGCCCGTCGTGCGGCCGCTCTCAGGGACGGGTAGCACCCGGCACCACAGCCGGGTGACGGTTGAAACGTGGCTCTACCTCATCAAACCACATGCTAGCGACAATACGGGTCAAATAGGCCATCCCTATCAGGCGCCGATAGGTTGGTTCCCTCGGAGCGGAAAGGCATGAATCCGATCGCTCTGACCACCCTCGGGGTCCTTGTCCCGGTCGTTAGATGAACCGTATTGGGGGTAAGCCCCTTACTGCTCAAGCTCACCGTCATTCAGCTTCGGAGCGGACGCAGCATCCACCGCAACATTCATGCATGGAACTTACGGCGGCGCGCTGCCACGCATTAAACGTTAAATTAGTTCAGGGATAGGATCGATGCGGCAAGCAGTTCTTGCGAGACCAGCAGGATGGCTCCTCTGCATGGCAGCAGTGGGACTGTGCGTGGCTGCGCTGACCGGCGAGGGGCATACTGCGCCGGCGTCGCCGGTACCTGCTGCCCATCAGTACCAGCAGGGAATCCGTCCGCTGCTCCAGGCGCGCTGCTTCAAGTGCCACGGTGCCCGGCAGCAGCTAGGCCGCGTAGACTTCTCCCGGTTTCCAGATGAGCGCTCCGCCGCCCGCCAGCGGAAGCTGTGGCGCAAGGCCATCTCACAATTGGAGTCGCACGCCATGCCGCCTCCCGGCGAGCTGCCGCTGGGAGATCCCGAGCGGGCGCAGCTCCTCGCCTGGATGCGGCACGCGGTAGACACCGTGGACCCGATGGACCCCGCCAACCACAATCCGGGCCCGCCGCAGCTCCGTCGGCTGAGCCTGGCGGAATACAACAACACGGTCCGAGATCTCCTCGGCTTTCCGTTCGATGCGGCCGCGGCGGTGGGCCTGAACGACGAGCGGGACGAGGGCAACAGCTACGGCAACCTGGCAGCGGCGCTGGAGATCCCGCCAGCGCTGCTGGATAAGTACTTCGCGGCGGCGGACGGCGCGCTGGACCGGCTCTTCGGGACGGAGCTGCGTTCGGACATCGATGGCGACGTGCAGGACCGGGCCCGCGTCTCCCGGGAGCGGCTGTTCATGCTGAAGCCGGGGACGTGGAACAAGCCGGACGCCAAGGTCGCGCCGCCGGACGGGGTGGCGGAGCGAGACGCGGCACGGCAGATCCTTGCCGCCTTCGTGCGGCGCGCCTATCGCCGGCCCGCCACCCCGGCGGACGTGGACCGGGTCCTCCACGTCTACGATCTCGCATCGGCGAAGGGGCAGGACTATGTCCACGCCGTGCGCCTCGCGCTCAAAGCCGTGCTGGTCTCGCCGAAGTTCCTCTTCCGCGTGGAGAGTGATCCGCCCGCCGCCAGGCCGGGCACCATCGCCCGCGTGGACGACCACGAGCTGGCGAGCCGCCTGTCCTACTTTCTTTGGTCCAGCATGCCGGACGCGGAGCTGATGGCGCTGGCGGACGCGGGAAAGCTCTCCGCGCCGGGCGTCTCCCCGCAGCCCGTCCGGTACGCGTGCGGGCCCATCGGACCACCCTCCACCAGCCGGGACCATCCCAAGGACTTCGCCTTTGACGGCGATCCCTATACTTTCTTCGAAGGGCCGGCGGGAAGCTGGGTCGGGCTGGACCTGGGCACGCCGCGCCCCATCACGGAGATCCGGTACGCCTCTCATCCGCGTTACGGCTTCGAGAAACGGATGCCCGGGGGCAGGTTCCAGGCGTCTAACTCCGCGGATTTCAGAACCGGCGTGGTGGACCTCTTCACGGTCACCGCGCCGCCCGCGCCCGGTGTGCTGACCCGCCAGCCCGTGGAGGCACCCGGCGAGTACCGCTACCTCCGCTTCCTCTCCAGCGGCAATGAGCCGGCGCACCTGGCGGAGCTGGAGGTGTGGGGCCGCGCGAATGGGACAGTGCTCCAGACGCAGGTCCAGCGGATGCTGGCGGACCCGAAGGCGCGGGCGCTGACGGAGAACTTCGCGGCGCAGTGGCTGCAGATCCGCAAGCTGCCCTCCGCCCGGCCCAGCACGGAGTTCTTCCCGGAGTTCCAGCCGGACATCCGCAAGGATATGTTCGATGAGACCGCGACGTTCTTCGACATGCTGCGCGTGCGGGACCGGAGCGTCCTGGACCTGCTCACCGCGGACTACACCTACCTGAACGAGGAGCTGGCGAAGTACTACGGCATCCCCGGCGTCACCGGCACGGAGATGCGGGAGGTCCCGCTGAAGCCGGAGTATCACCGGGGCGGGCTGCTAGGGATGGGCAGCGTCCTGGCCCTGACCTCCCACACCTACCGCACCAGCCCCACTATGCGCGGCAAATACGTGTTGGAGGTGATCTTCGGGACCCCGCCGCCCCCGCCGCCGCCCAACGCCGGCATCTTCAAGGATGAAGGCGATAAGCAGAAGCAGCCAAAAACCTTCCGGGAGCGGATGGCCCTTCACGCCAGCGACCCCGCCTGTGCCGCGTGCCACCGGCAGATGGACCCGCTGGGCTACGCGCTGGAGGCAAGCTGGTACGATGCCCTGGCTGGC
>CAYQDT010000251.1:0-3376 GCA_964416225.1 uncultured bacterium | reverse complement strand
TACAACGCGGTCGGCATCTGGCGGAAGGACGACCACGGCCGCCCACTGGATACCGCCGGCGAGTTGCCCTCCGGTGAGAAGCTGGACGGTGTGGCAGGACTCAAGAGTGTGGTCCTGCAGCGCAAGGAGCAGTTCACGCGCAACGTGGTCTCCCAGATGCTGATCTACGCGCTGGGGCGGGAGCTGGACTACTATGATGACGGCCCGGTGAACGAGATCGCGGCGGACCTGGCCAATAAAGACCACCGCTTCTCCACGCTGATCTTGGACGTGGTGAAGAGTTATCCATTTCAGTACCGGCGCGCGGCGGCCCTACCCGCCCAGACCGCTCCGGCCAGGAGCGTTCCCGTGAAGAAGGGTAATCGACATGGATCGTGACGGAAAGCAGATCTCCCGGCGCGGGGTGCTCCGCGGGGCCGGCGCGCTGCTGGCGCTCCCGTTCTTGGAGACGCTGGCTCCCGCCCGCGCCCTGGCCAGCACCCCTGCGGGGCAGCCGCCGCTCCGGTTGGGCATCTTCACCGTGACGGGCGGAACCGTCCTGGAATCATGGACACCCAAGGAAGTGGGCGCGCTGACGAAGCTCCCCTCCATCCTGCGCCCGCTGGAGTTTGCGAAGGAGGACCTGCTGATCCTCTCCGGCCTGAGCCAATCCGGCCGCTCGGACGGCATCAACGCGCACGAGCACTGCGCCTTCCTCCACCTCACCGGCGCGCCGGAGGTGAAGCGGGAGGGCGGCAAGATCTACGCGGGCCTCTCCGTGGACCAGGCCGCCGCCCGGGCGGTCGGCGACCAGACGTTCTTGCCATCCCTGGAGATCGGGCAGACCTTCAACCAGTACTCGTTCCGGGACCGGGACGTGGTGGTGCCGTTCGAGGCGAACCCGCGGCTGATCTTCGACCGGATGTTCCGCGGCCACCAAGCGGTGGTCCCAAACTGGAAGCTGCGCGCCGCCGCACCCATGCCGGCGCCCGCCGGCGGCCAGACCGATGCGCTGGAGCAGAGCATCATCGACCTGGTGCTGGAGCAGGCGCGGGAGCTGCGGCGTGGGGTGAGCCGGGCGGACCAGCAGAAGCTGGACGGCTACCTGGAGGCAGTACGCTCCGTGGAGAAGCGGATTGCGTTCATTGAGGGACGCCGGCGGCTGGAACTGGCGGAAGCGGGCCGGCCGGGTCCATCCAGGCTGAACACCGACAGCATCCCCGCCACCGCAGACGCATTCTGGGACCTGTGGAACCGCCTGGGGCAGGACCCGGAGATCCACGGCGAGTACATCAGCATCCTAGCGGACCTCATGGTCCTGGCGTTCCAGACGGACACCACCCGAGTGGTAACCGTGGCCGCCGGCAGCGACGAGTGCATGTTCCCCGGCGTGGTGAGCGTGGGGTATGAGCGGCACTGCCACACGCTGGAGCACCAGGGCAACTCCGGGCGGCCGGAAGACGCGGACCCCGTCTCCCGTGAGGCGCTGCGCCAGATCCATGCCTGGTACACGGGGCTCTTCGCGGCGATGATCCGCAAGATGAAGGAGATCGACGAGGGCGGCACCTCGCTGCTGGACAACTCGATGATCCTCTACACCTCCTACATGGCGGACGGCGGCCACGGCACGGAGAGCTACCCGGTCCTGCTGGCGGGCAAGGCGGGCGGGACGCTGAAGACGGGCCGCCACCTCCGCTTCACGGAGAAGGCGCCGGTCGCGAACCTGTACGTGGAGATGTTGAATCGCATGGGCGCGAAGACGGAGAGCTTCGGCGATTCGCACACATCGCGGTTCGCGGGCAAGCTGAACGGCCGCTTGCCGGACCTGGCCTGACGGGGAGGCACCCATGGCGGACACCACCGGAAGACCGGCCGCGCCTCGCCTCTGGATGGCCGGAGGCTACCACGGCCTGCGCTTGATTTCGCCGGACGGCCTGGCGTGGCGGCAGAGCGCTCTGGGCCGGGACGGCGAGGTGTACCGGGGCGTGCGGTTCGGCAACGGCAAGTACGTGGCGGTGGGCACGTTCGGCGGCTCCAACATCTTCGCGGCCTCCGCGGACGGCGTCACCTGGAGCGGCAGCTCGCAAGACGGGAAATACTCCCAGTACGTACGTACTCTCACCTTTGCCGCTGGCCAGTTCTATGCACTGGGCGGCGATCCCGGCTCCGGCGGGATCCTGGCGCAGAACATGTTCTACCGGTCCGCGGACGGGGAGAAGTGGACGGACCAGATCCCATACAGCGGCAAGCGAATGCTCCGCCGGGTGGCGTACGGCAGCGGGCTGTTCGTGGGCGTGGGGGATTATGGGCGTCGCGCCGCGTCCAAGGACTGCGTGACGTGGACAGATTCGCCCGAAGCGCGCGCCATCGATACGCTGGTCGATGTGGCGTTCGGGAACGGCGTGTTCGTGGGGGTGGGCCTGAACAGCCTGCGGATGCGCAGCACGGACGGCGTGGTGTGGACGGACCGGCTGGTCGGCGAGGAGGGCGAGCACCTGAACTCCATCGTCTGGACCGGGGAGCGCTTCGTGGCGGTGGGGCCGGAGGTCACGTATTTCTCGCCGGACGGGCTCCGCTGGGAGCGCCGCGCCGTCCGGAACGGGCCGCTGTTCATGGCGTACGGCAACGGGCTATTCGTCGGCTCGCAGTGGAAGGGCAAACTGCTCGCCTCCCGGGATGCCGTGGAGTGGAAGCAGGTCCACCAGGCCGAGCACCACCTGGAGTGCCTCTGCTACAGCGTCTGACCCACCCACGGGAATGGATTTAGCTGCGGATGGCGCCGAAAGCCTCTGTGAGCGGGCGTACGTGCGAGCGCCCGGCGGCAGGAGCTCACCACCAGGAAACTCCGGGATAGGAGAAGCTGGATGTCTCGCCGCGCGTCCGTCGCTCTGATCGCGCTCTCCGTCGTTTTCGCCACGCTGGCGCTGCCTCGGACGGTCCAGGCCGCAGACCGGGCCGCGGTGGAGGCGCTGAAGACCACGGGAGCGCATACCGTGCCGCGGCGGGATGGCGGCACGCAGGTGGAGTTCCGCAGCGCGGCAGCCATCACGGAAGACGTCTGGAAGCAGTTGGAAGCGATTGGGGACCTCACCAGCTTCTCCGTTTCCGGCAAAGCGTTCGACGACACGCAGTTAGCCCGCCTCGTCCGCCTCAAGACCCTCGAGACCTTTTTCATCAACGACGTGGCGGTGACGGACCGTGGACTGGCCGCGCTGGCCCGCCTGCCGAAGCTGCAGCACTTTGGCATGCACCATGGGAGCGTCAGCGGAGCCGGCCTGGCGGCGCTCAAGGATTGTCCGCAGTTCACCAGCGTCGAGCTCGGTGGGTGCCTCTTCCGCGATCAGCGCATGGCGGCCGCGGGCACGCTGACCCAGCTCCGCGAACTCATCCTCCAGCA
>CAYQDT010000250.1:0-5933 GCA_964416225.1 uncultured bacterium | reverse complement strand
GTAGCCGCCGGCTCCCGGAGCCCCCGGACCGAGAGCGCCGGCCGTGGCGGTCGGGTTGACGCCGCCGATAACCTCCGAAGCCGGGCTGCTCGCCTGGACCTCGGCCTGCTTCCGCGCGCGCTCGGCGGCCTCGCTCCACGCCGGGAGTGCGGAGACCGTGGGAATGGCGGTAAAAAGGCCGCTGTTGTTCAGGCCGATCAGCATCCGGCCGACGTCGGTCGGCTTGGAGGCATAGGCGTCAAACTTGAGCTCACGACCCGCCGCCTCCAGCGTCAGGAACATGATCTCCTTGTAGGTGTAGCCCGCCGTCTGCTGGTAGAGCGAGGGCAGCGCCGCGTTGTACTTCAGCATCCCGGTGATGAAGTCGTACTTCGGCTTGAGCTTGTTCTCTTCGGCGATCACCGCGTTGGCATCACTGCCGACCTTTTGCAGGGCGGTCAGTTGCGTCTGCGCGTCCTGCTGCTGGGACAGCAGGTCCGCGTGCAGCTTCTGCTTCGGGATGCGGGCGGCAACGAGACCACCGACTTCGGCCGCGACCAGCAGAATAACCACCGCGATGGCTACTCGCATCTGCCGCTTTTGCGCGATCGACGGGGGAAGGAGATTGATCTTGAGCATTGGGATCGTTACCGTTTCTTGCGCGAAGCCGGCGGTTCGGCCATCAATTCCCGAACCGCGAGACCCACCGAGACCGGGAACACCGGACCCACGTCCTGAAGATATTGAGCATCAGACTTGGGCGCGGCGGAGAGATATTGCAGCGGGTTCGCGACGGCCACCGGGGCCTCCAGATTGGCGGTGAGGAATTCCGCCAGTCCCGGAAGCTTGGCCGTGCCACCACAGATTAATACCTGCTGCGCGCCCAGGCCGTTCGCACGGTTGCGATAGAAATCGAGAGAACGCCGCAGTTCCGTCACGAGCTCGTGCAGCACCGGCATGATGGCGTCCGCGATCTGGGTGCGGAGGTAATCTTCCTCGGACATCGGCGCCGGTCCGGCCGGACCGCCGGCGGGCGCCGGGGCCGCCGGCGGAAGGCCGCCCAGGCCGAAGTCGGCCCCGGCGCCGAATGGATCCGCGCCGGGCGCGGGGCCGAAGAGCGACGTGTCGAACGGGTTGGCGGCTGGAGCGGCGGGGGGTGCTCCGGCATCCGGGTCGAATGGGTTTCCCGCGGGGATGGGACCACCCAGGCCGGCGCCGAACGGGGAGGGCGCGGGCGCGCCGAACGGAGCGGCCGCCGGGTCGAACGGAGAGGCCCCTGTGGGCGCGCCCTCCGTGGGCATCGCGAACGGTGACTGCGTTGCGGAGTCGGCTCCCGGCGCGGCGAAAGTGCCGGTGGGCTCGGAGCCGGGCATCGCAAAGGGCGAGGCCTCCGGCGCGGCGCCGGGCTGCGGAGCGCCTTCCGGCTCGGACGGCGTGGTGAACGCATCCGTGCTGAAGCCGCCCCCGGCGATGTCGAACGCCGGCTCGGAGTGGGTGTCGGTGGCCGTGGTGGTGCCGGTAGACGCGGTCGGCGACGCGCCGAAGGTGCCGCCCAGCACCCCGCCGAGCACCGGCGCGTCCGGGCCGGGCGCCCCGAAGCCGAAATCGAGGCCGCCGAGATCGCCGCCGAACGGCTCCAGACCCGCGTCGCCCCGCGGCACCTCGGGGATTCCCGCCAGGTCCTTCTTGAGCCGCTCCGCATCCGCGAGCGGCTGGCCCAGCACGTCCGCGATCGCCTTGGTCAGGTTGCTCCCGGCAATCTGGATGGAGCGGGTGAAGGCGATGCGGCCTTCCTTATAGATGCTGATGTCCGTGGTGCTCGCGCCGATGTCGATGATGGCGACGGTGCCCTGCGGACCGGCGCCGTTGGCCAGATCCAGCAGCGAGCGAGAGGTCGCGAGCGGCTCGATATCGATGGCGACGGGCTGCAGGCCCGCGGCCTGGACGGTCTCGACCTGGCGGTTGACGCGATTCTCCTGCACCACCGCGAGGAGAATCTCCATGTTCTGGCCGTCGGGCACTTCGTCCGGTGGGACGAGCGGCTGGTAATCCATCACCACCGGCTCGTTGGCGAACGGCACGTGCCGCTCGATCTCCCACTTCATCGTCTCCTGGAGCTCGGCGCGGGTCATCTTTGGCACTTCGATGATCCGGACGACGAGGGAGGACTGCCCCGCCACGCTGGTGATGACCTTCTTCGCCTTGATTCCGGACTGCGCGAGGAGCTGCTTGATCATCTTTCCCAGGCTGACGGGATCGGTGATCTCGCTGTTCACAACGGCTTCCGGAGGGGTGGGCAGCACCGCGATCCCGCGAAGCTGAGCCCGCCCGCCGCGGCAATCGATCTCACACGCTTTGATAAAGTTCGAGCCAATGTCCAGCCCTACAATCGGGCCGGCCGACTTCTTCAGGGGCATCTCTTCATCCCGTCGATCAAGCGCGTCCCCTCTCCTGGCGGAGAGTGCGCGGGCAGCGGGTGGCGGATGGTTCGGCAGCGTGCGGACCACACGGCTCATGAGGCTTGAGCCGCCCTGCACACCGGGGCCATCGTAACAAAGCGCCCTACCCGTGTCAAGAAAAGTTCAACATCCCACACCGGCTCTCCTGCCTGCGCGGGAAGCATTCGGCGGAAGCCGGATGGAGCACCGGCTCTGGAATATGCGACATTCCGGAGACCGGCCTGCGCGGCCGACCCCCGGAATTAAGTTGCGCGCGGGCTGCGCGATCCCCTGCCTCTGCGCTGGGCGCTCCTGCTTCTCGGGCGCCGTACCGAACGTACGGCGCCCGAGAGCCGGAAGGTCAGCGGCGGACACTCCGTCCGGACCCGTAGGTGGCCGGCAGAATGAGCGGACCCCGGCGGGCGAACGGCGGCATGGTGAAGGGGTGCCGCCGCTCCTGGGTGGCAGCCGCCACCTGGAGGGCCCGGGCCCGGGCCGGCGAGAGGCCGGCGGTGGTCACCGTACCGTTGTTCACCGTCGCCGTGGCGCCCAGGTTCACGTCCGGATCCAGCCGCGGAGCAAGCGTGGCGTAGAAGACGTCACCGCCGCTGCCCCGGGTGCTGGACCAGAAGAGCCAGATCTTCTCGAGGTGATTCACCGCAACGGCGCTGTTCGACCCGTAGGCGGTCATCAGCGGCTGCTCGAAGGAGGCGAACGCGTCGAGGCTGCCCTCGTTCACGGACGTATCCATCGGCACGGGCCGCTCCCCGCTCTCATCGATCCAGGTCACGACGTGCGTCTCCTGAATCGGCTGCGTTCCGGGCCGGCCGATGTAGGTCACCGTCACCCGCTGGCCCTCGTAGCTGTAGGGGAAGAAGACCTCGCCCGTCTGCGGGTTCACCTCCGCCGGCGGCTCCTGCGTGTTCGTCTTGAAGCTCGCGGTGGAGACGTCGTAGATGGCGCCCGCCGCCACCTTGAACCCCGGCCGGAAGACCTTGTAGAAGCAGGTCGGCCCGCCGGAGACGGCGCCGCCGGCGCGCCGCCAGAAGAGCCAGAGTCGGTCGGCCTCCGCGGCCACCGGAACGCCGGCCTGCCACTTGTTGCCGTCGATCTGCTGGCGGTACCAGCTCGCGTCCATGATCGGTGACTGTCCCGGCCGGGAGATCACCGGGACGATCACCGGATCGTTCGCGGAGACGTCGCCCCGGGTGAGCCGGAGCGTGGCCGGCGTGTAGCTGGCCAGGATCACCGGATCCGGCGCCCCGGGCGCCAGCCGGTTGCCGGAGAGCAGCCCCGCCAGCGTCCGGGTGTCGGCGGTGAAGCGGACCGTACCCGCGGCGCGATCGATCAGCACGCGCACGCTCTGGAGCGCCGCCTGGTTGCCCGCGGGTGCCGCCCCGATGGTGGCTTGCGGAAGCGGGACGGAGAGCTCCTGATTGAGCGTCGTCGGCGCGCTGCGGATCACGTTGAGCAGGTAGGCCGTGTCCACCAGCGGGTAGAGCGTGCCCGGCAGGTCCTGCCGGAAGAGGCTCACCTGCACGGGCGCCGCGTCCCAGCCGCGGAGGAGCCAGTCGATGCCGCTCGCGGAGTAGATGCTGCGCGTGGGGTTGGACTGGAGCACCTCGTTGTCGACGTGCGGGTACGCCACCTTCCCGTTCTCGTAGTCCGCGGTGAGCTGGTTGTTCTGGCCGCGCGCGGACGGCGCCACGAGCGAGTTCACCCGCAGCCGGTCCAGGTAGATGTCCGTCCGCCCCAGCCGCTGGCTCGTGCCGCTGTAGGCCATGTAGGCCATCTCGGGCAGCGCCGCATTGTCGGGGAGGGTGAACGCCGGCTGGCCCGGCGCGGTTCCGAGAGCGGCCACGCGCTGGGTCTGGTCCATGATGAAGACCTGCGGATCGTTCACCGAGGAGAGGCTCGGGGAGGTCGGCAGCGTCGTTTCGGAGGCCCAGTTGTTGCCGTTGTTGGGGTCCGCCGTCCAGGTGTAGGTCACGTTTCGCCGCGAGCCCTGGTTGGTCGACATAAACGTCAGCCACCGGGTGCCCGCCGCGGTCGCCGCCGGCACGATGCGGATACCGGTCCGGGCCGAGCGCACGTCCGGCGCCTGCCCGCCCGGGTTCAGCATGATCGGCGAGCTCCCGAGCACCTCGTAGTAGGGCCGGTACTCATTGTTGCCGGCGCCCACGGTCCGCCGCTCGATCCAGGAGAGGACCTGGAGGCCGGTTCCGTCCTGCAGCAGGGCGGGCTTGCTCACCTGGGAGCCCACGCCCAGCGCGCCCACGTTCGTGAAGAGCGACCAGCCCGGATTGGCGTTTCCGGCCAGGTCCGTCCACGGGGCGCGGTCCAGCGGCAGCTCATCGAACGGGAACAGGCCCCGATTCAGATCCATGCTCAGTCGCGTCCCGAACAGGTTGTAGTTCGCCGCCTGGTTGTTCCGGTCACTCGCATAGGCGAGGAGCAGCGACCGCACCTGCCCGACGCCGCTCGTGAACTGCGCGTCCGGCGCCGCGGTCGGCATGACGCGCCGGTCGGGCGGGTCCTGCTGGCCGCCGGCCACCTGGTACCGGCCGTGGATCATGTTCTCCGTCACCTTCACCTTCAGGGTGAACGGCGGGTCCGTCACCGGCTCCAGCGGCTCGCCGGTACTGTCCCGGTCCAGAGCGCCGTTCTGCGGGTTGGAGCCGCTCGGCAGCGCGTACTGGTAGCCGCCGGCGGCGTTGAAGTTCTCGAGGAACGAGACGGTCCGGTCGTTGTAGAACCGGAGCGAGCCGGCGAACTGTCCGAGCGGCGAGCCGGTCGGGATGTTCAGCGCCATCCATGTCGGGCGCGGCGTGCCGCCGTTGGTCGGGTCGCGGTTGATCGCCTGACCGGTCGGGTTGTTGTTGACGCCGCTCCCCTCGGCGTAGACCACGGAGCCGGGCTGGCCGGCGCCCATCGGCGCCTTCTGGAGCCAGACACCGCGCGTCGAGCCCCCATAGAAGGTCGACGTGTTGGGAAGGAGCTGGTCGTCGAACGACGTCCGCAGGAACACCTGCGTCGGGTCCGCGGCGGCCGCGGCCAGGTTGCCGTTCGGCGGCGGGTTGATCAGTGAGAGCGCCTTCCAGGGATCGTTGCCCTGGCTGGCCAGCGCCAGCAGGTTGAAGCCGCCGCCAATCTGCTGCACCAGCTCCGGCTTCAGGTACGCCAGGTTCACGTTGCCCGTGTTCTGGACGTTGAACGGCTTCCAGTACTGCTGGTAGAACCGCGCGATCTGGCCGTTCACGTTGTTGGCCGGCAGCGGCAGGTTGGCCTGCATCGCCTGCCACTCGCGGATGTCCAGCGCGCCGGGGCCCGTTCCGGGCTGCTTCTTCCCGTGCCACACGCCGCCGAAGTCCACCGTCTGCTGGGCAGCCTGGAGCTTCATATCCGGCTTCACCGCCACCTGCACCTCGAAGGTGCGGTAGGCTTCCCGGTAGTTGGGCAGCAGGTCGAGCTGGCCGTTGCCGTTGGCGTCATTGAACACCACGATGCGGCGAGTGC
>CAYQDT010000249.1:427-5939 GCA_964416225.1 uncultured bacterium | reverse complement strand
CCGGTCCGGCTCGATGATCCGCTCCTTCATCTCGGAGAGGAGGTCCACCCCGCCGGCGATCAGCCGCGCGCGATCCGGATCGCGGCCCAGGGCCTGGGCCGCGCTTTTCAGGTCGTGGGCGTTGACGTATTCGAACGCTTTCATCCCTATGCTCCCTTCTTGCGGGCCAGGGCCGCCAGCACCCGATCCGGGGTAGCGGGCATCCGCGGGACCTGCACGCCGATGGCGTTGAAGATGGCGTTGGCGATGGACGCCTGCACGCCGATGACGGACGGTTCGCCGATGCCGCTCACCTTGCCCGTGGGGTTGTCATACGTGATGGCCACCACGCCCCGCTCTTCCGGAGCCAGGGTGCGGTAGGGCGGGTCCATGGTGATGTTCGGGCCGGCCGCTTCGAACGCGCCGCAGAGCTTGTACTCCTCCAGCGTCGGGTTCAGCATCCGGCCGGTCAGGTTGTCCATGTGCCGCTCTTCCAGGAGCGCGGTGCCGATGCCCTGGATGATGCCGCCGGTGACCTGGTTCTCCGCCTGCATGCGGTTCAGCACGAAGCCGCAGTCCTGCACGCCGACCATTTTGAGCACGGTGACCTTGCCGGTCTCCGTATCCACTTCCACCTCGGCGAAGCAGCAGCCGGCCACGCCGCTGGCCTGGAGGTCGTTGTTCCACTCGCCGCGGGCCTTCAGCCCGGTGGCCGGCAGCGTCGCGCAGAGCTGCTTCCAGGTGAGGCTCTTGCCGGCCTGGCCCTTGACGGACGCGGTGCCGCCCGTGCCGAGCTCCACCTCGTCCGCCTTCACCTTCAGCGCCTGGGACGCCGCGAGGAGCAGCTTCTCCTTCGCCGCCAGCGCCGCCATCTTCACCGCGGGGGCCACGGAGGCCGTGGTGGTGGAGCCGCCGGAAGCATGGCCGAAGCCGTAGTCCGAGTAGCCGATCTTCGGGGTGACGTCGTGGAGGTTGAGGCCGAGCTCTTCGGCCACAATCGCCTGGACGTAGGTCCGGGAGCCGACGCCGAGATCCTGCACCCCGATGATCGACTGGACGGAGCCGTCCCGGCCGATCACCACGTCGCACTGCGCGCCGCCGCCGCCGCCGCCGCCCCAGGTGGCGCTGCCCATGCCCAGGCCGCGCTTCTTGATCCCCGGCGCGGAGCCCGGCGTCTTCTGGCGCCGGTCCCAGCCGATCACCTGGGCGCCGATCTCCCACTCCCGCACCCGGACCGGGTCATGGTGGTTCTTGCGCCGCAGTTCCAGCGGGTCCATGTCCAGCTTCGCCGCCAGACCGTCCAGCGCCATATCATAGATCAGGGCCGCCTGCGGGTGGCCCGGCGCGCGGAGGGCGGAGATGCCCGCGGTGTTGGTCAGCACGCTGGCGCGCTTCGCCCGGACCGCCTTCGGCTCGATGATGTAGAAGCCGCCGTCGATCGGGGTGTTGGCGTTGCCGGTGCCGCCGTTGTTGTACGTCTGCACGTCCGACAGCAGCAGGGTGCCGTCTTCCGCGCCGGCCAGCTTCACGTCCGCCAGCACGCCGGGGCCGCGGAACTCCCGCATCTGCTCGTCCCAGCGGGTGAGCATGAACTTCACGGGCGCGTTCGCCTTCTTCGCCAGGCGGGCCGCCATCTCGCCCTCCTGGTTCAGGTTGAACTTGCTCCCGAAGCCGCCGCCCATGTGCTCGCAGATCACGCGGACGTTCTGCGGTCCGCCCGCGATTCCCGCGTACTGGTCCCGCACGCCCTGGATGAACTGGGTGGAGGACCAGGCGGTCAGCTTATCCCCGTCCCACTTTACCGTGTGGCCGTGAGTCTCCAGGCAGCAGTGGAGGCGCGTCTGCGCTTCGTACCGCTCCTGGTGAATGGCCTTCGCGCCGGTGAGGGCGCCCTCCACGTTGCCGCGGGTGTTGCCGCCGGTGCCCTGGACGTTGGAGTTGATGTCCGGGCGGACCCTCGGAGCCCGGTCGTCCATCGCCTTCTCGAGGTCCACCACGAACGGGCGCGGCTCCCACGCCACCTTGATGGCGCGGACGGCGTCCAGCGCGATCTCCGGCGTGATCGCCGCGACGGCGGCGATCGGCTCGCCGGCGTACATCACGGCGGAGCCCGCGTTCTTCAGCCCGATGACCGCCTTGACGCCCGGCATCTGCTCCGCGGGGGAGAGATCGATGCTGGTGATCCGCGCGGAGGCGTAGGGGCTCTGGGCGAACCGGCCGTAGCACATTCCCGGCAGGACGATGTCCGACGCGTACTTGGCGCGCCCCGAGACCTTATCCGGGCCATCCGGGCGGGGATTCCGCTTGCCGAGAATCCGCTGCTTGCTCACGTCGCCCCACGCCGCGGGGGGACCGTCCGGAACCTCGATCTCGACTTCCTTCTCGAAACCGTTCTCAACGACGATGGTCTTGACTTTCTTCATGACCACTACGCCCCTTTCTTCGCGGCGGCCAGGGCCGCTTCAAAGATGCGTGGGTAGGTCCCGCACCGGCAGATGTTGCCGGAGACGGCCATCTTCACGTCATCCAGGGTGGGGTTGGGCTTCTGGTCCAACAGCGCGGTGAGCGACATCACGAAGCCCGGCGTGCAGTAGCCGCACTGGTAGCCGTCCTTACTCACCATCTCCTGCTGGAGCGCGGTGAGGCGGCCGCCCTGCCCCAGCCCCTCCACGGTGGTGATCTTGCGGCCCTGCGCGTCCACGGCCAGCAGCATGCAGGAGTAGACCGGCTTCCCGTCCACCAGCACCGTGCAGGCGCCGCAGGAGCCCTGGTCACAGCCGACCTTGGCCCCGGTCAGCGCCTCTTCGGACGGGAGGGGCTGGTGCCCCACGCCGCGCAGCACGTTCACCAGCGTGGTGCGCGGCTCCACTTCCACGGTCTTGGCGGCGCCGTTCAGGTTCAGCGTCACCTTCACCGGCCCCGGCCCGAGAGACTGCGTCCCGGCCGCGGGCGCCTGTGCGGCCTCCGCCGCCGGCCCTTCCACCAGGTGGGCGGCGCCGCCGACCGCGGCTGCCCCGGCAATTCCGGCCCCCGCACCTTTGATGAAGGAGCGGCGGGACACGATAAACGGACGGCCTCTCTGTTCCCCTTCCATGGCCGTATGCCTCCTTAGGCGCAATCCTGAGCGGACGCGCGTACTCCCGGTTGGATCCGGACAATTCCAGCCCGCTGTGCCGGCTGATGTGCCGGCCCGATATCCGATGATTTCCGCCCAGCCCGAGTGCTGCTAACGACGGCCTGCCCCGCCTCGATGCGAGGAGCGCCCGTCCGCGGCACCCGACCCGGACTCACCCGTTACGGTTCGGCGCACCCGCGCGTTTTCCTGCCGCGGCCGCGAAACCTCCCGAACACAGGCGCCGGGCGCCGCCCACCGCCAGACGCGCTCTGGGGTCCGGATCTGCACGGGGTAGACCGACAGACCGAAACGGCGGCGAAGGCGGGCAGAGCCCGCGCGTGTCACCTGTCGACCAGCGCGGCGCTGCAGGCGACCGCTGCAAGGGCCGGGCTGCTCCGACAGGCCCCAAACGGGTGTCGCGTTTCGCCTCCAGGAAAGTGGACCGGTGCGGCTCGGCAACGCATCCGGGTCCGACTGGATGGGGGTCGGCCGCGCCGGCCCAGGCACGGTGCTTGCTGCAGGAACTCGCGCGGGAGATGGTCGGCGGCGGTCCGGTCAGCAGGTGGAGTTGCGGAGACAACAACATTGACAAGGTCCCTTCCGCCGCCAAACTCCAAATGAGTACCTGCGGTTGCTTGTTGAGTATTCAAGTTTGACCATCTCCGCCGGGGGACCCCCGAGACAGCCACTTCCGCATCGCCGAAGATAAAGGATGTTGTCGTTGTCTATTGACCAGTTTATAATGTAGCCACTGATGCTCGCCGCGTATTCCATGGCCCCTGTGTTGCACGGCTCGCCTGCACGCACGAGATTCTCAGCGGGTGAGGCCTGCCTACCGCCCGCGCGAGCAGTGCCGTCGCCTGGCGTGACCAGTAACTCCTTGCAGTGGGCGCGCCTGCTACTATTTGCGCACACTTCTATACCACCCAATTCCAGTGCAAGAACCCAACGGGTGGGGGCACAGTCGCAGTTTGCGGCACCATCGACGCTGGAAGCGCATCCTCTGTATTCCTGATGTTGATGCGTTTAACGCGTCCGCAAGCGCCTGTTGCAACCAGGGCAACGCCAACTATGCAGAGATCTGGGGCTGCCTTCCACCTAACTCCTACACGTACACGTCTCGATGTGGTGCCGACTACTGCCCGTACGCGCGCCACCGGTACGGGCGGAGACCGGTTCCGCTAATAGAAGCGCCGGAACTGCGTGACTGCGGATCGATCGCAGCCAGCCGCAGTCGGAAGCGGGCGCGCAGGGAGAGTTCCTCGGCGGTCCCATGCTGAATCCCGGCTGAGGAGCCATTGGGATCCAGGACGGCGGTGCGATGTGAGGCTGGTTAGCATCAACCGCATGTCGGCCAGCGATCCAAGCGCCGATGCACTCACGAATGCACGCGTAGATCCTGCCGACCTCATCGTCCGATCCGCAGACATACCACGGAAGAGATCGAAATCCGCCAGACGATGCGGGCGTCGGCAGCTCGAATCTACGGCGCGTGCAGCAGCAAGTCCTTCCGGATGGGCCGGCCGGTTCAGGCGCGCGGTTTGCGGATTGAATGGCCGCTGCCAACTTGAGTGCGTTCCGGCCCACAACACCTGATTCGGACTGAACCAGAAACCTCGTCAGTATTCTGCTCCGCATCACCCGTGTCATGCCCGGGTTCCAGAACGAACCGCAACACCTGAGACGCAATGGCGCGGCACCAATTCCATCATTTCACGCTGGGATCCTGCGCCCCCATCGACGCCCGAGTGGGCTAAAAAGGTCGGTGTGCTGATGACGATCCGTAGCCTGGGACTTCTGCTTGGGGCGCTTGTGCTGCAGGCTGCCATGGGGCCGGCGCCCATTCCCCCGGTGAATAGCGCTCCGCCTGCGGAGTCCGGTTCGCTGCGCAAGGTTGCGAGCACCGCACAGGAGTACATCAGCGGCCGAAACTACAAGAAGGCAATCAGTTACCTAGAGCGGGCTATCAGCGCTCACGGCGACGATGGCGAGTTCCACCGTCTCGTCGCGTGCGCTTGTCTCGACCAATGCATCGAGCTGGACGATCACACCGACAACACGCTCGGCCGGCTCCTTGCCGTCACGGCGATCCGGCAGGCCGTTTCGGAGGATTCTTCCGGGGATTTCGAGCCAAGCAAAGCGAATGTCGATGCTACTTGCGAGCGGCTCTTGCGTGAATTCAGGAGCCAGCGTGCCGATCCACTCGAGGTGCGTCGGCTACTCCAGACCGCTCGCCGCGAGGCCGCCCGAGCAGTCGACCTGCGTGGCACGGACCCAGCAGCCGTGAACACGGCAATTTGGCTGGATGCCTACCAGACACTCACAGTTCGACGCGCCAGGACCCTCGCCGAAACGCTTCGGCGCTTCAAGCAGCGCACCCCTGTGGCGGTAGAGGAGCGAGAGTTTTTAGGCCCGGAC
>CAYQDT010000249.1:0-417 GCA_964416225.1 uncultured bacterium | reverse complement strand
AAGAGCCCCTGGCCCTATGTTGCCGCAGCGGAGTGGCTTTCTGTCGTTCCGGCGCAGGCGAACCCGCAGAGCTCGCTCGAGCGGGTCCGGAGTGCGAGGTACAGCGCGGGAATACTTCAACAGAGTTGCCCAACTCTCGACCAAGCGGCGCGGGAAGAACTGGAACGCTTGCGCCGCATCCCCGTCGAGGAGCTCACGACGGCAACCGCGGCAAGTGTCCCTGCGCTGTACGAGCGGGCTCGCGGTCTCGACCCAGGGGACTCCACCGGCTCCCGCTACGGATACTACCTCCAATTGCTGGTCGGCGATCCCGAATCAGCGGCTCAAATCCTCAATGCCATTCAGCAAGCCGACCCGAGAAGTGCCGTCGGCCCACTCGAGCGAGCCCGCTGCGCCGCCGAGGACGGGACCCAGTCG
>CAYQDT010000248.1:0-5991 GCA_964416225.1 uncultured bacterium | reverse complement strand
TCGCTCGCGGCGGTGCAAACGCCCGCGGAGACGGTGCTGCTCACGGACGCCATCGCCAGCAAAGCCAAAAGCTGGTGCGGCGTCAGCGGGAAATACCTGCTGCCACCCTCCGCCGCGAACGCGGACTGCTGGGGCCGGCCGAGCTTCCTCCACGCGGAAGGCTGCAACGTCTTGTGGCTGGACGGGCACTCCCGGTGGGCCAAACCGTTCCAGTTCTACTGGAACCAGTCGCCCCCGGACCGCTATTTCGATCTCCAGTAGCGCGACCGGCCGGCTCCGGCTACCGCACGGCGGACGCGCAGTGCACGCCGCCTTGCAGCGCGCGCTGGTACAGCTCCCGCCACTCCCGGCTTCCGTCGTCCGGAACGTGCTCCAGGTGCGTGCCCGCCTGGAAAGCCGGCAGGCGCCCGGCCAGGAAGTCATCCCAGTACTGCAGCGTGTGGGCGTAGTAGCTCACGGCCCCGCTGCCGAACCGGATGGCAATGAGCAGGTCCGGATGCGGGTACGGCTTGTCCGGCATCTCCGGCAGCCGCAGTTCCTCGACGGCCGCGTCATCCAACTCGATGCCCAGCCCCGGTCCGTTCGGAACCGCCGCCCGCCCGTTGGCCACGGCGAGGGTCGGACCGGCGACCTGCCGCGCATAGAGCTGGTGACAGTTCACCGCCGGCCAGCGCGCGTGCGTGAGCACCGATCCGAAATGGAGCGACCAGCAGGCGGTGATCATGGTGCCGACGAGCTGCAGAAAGAACGGCTTTTCCGCGGCCGCGGAGACGTGCCCATCCCGCAGCACGCGGCTGGCCCCTCCGCCAATGACGAATCCGTCGCACACGTCTTCCTGCAGCGCCGTCATAATTGGCGGGCTCCCGAAGTGATGGGCGATAGCTACGTCCGTCTTGCTGCGGACATACCGGCCTCCGGCCACGTCACCCTGCGGGATGGGCGACTCAAAGATCTTGACGTTCGGATAGCGCTGGATCCGGTGGAGCAACCGACCCGCGTGCGCCGAGTCGACCAGGAAGCCGTTGAAGTCCAGATCGAGGTCGAACCACTCCGGCAGGCTCTCGCAGAGGAGACGGCACTGCTCGTCCAGATCGAACCAGGGGCGCGCCTTCGTCTTGAAGGAGGTGTAGCCCTCGGCGCGCGCCTGTCGGCACTCCAGGATCCAGTCCTCCGCCGGCATGTCGATGTCCCACCAGGAAAGTGGTGCCTGATCCCGGTGCTTCGGACCCAGCAGTGCCCAGATCGGGGTCTCCGTGGCACGGCCGACGGCGTCGAAGAGCGCCATCTGGAGGCCCGCGCCGAGGGTATCGTCCCACATGCATTGCGGGGCGCTGCGGCCGATCACCCGCTCCACCGCGGCGTCGCTGACCGTGGCAAAGGTGTAGTACTGCATCGTCTCGCCGAAGCCGGTGACGCCGCACCGGAGTCGCACTTTGCACAGCTCGAAGAGCGTCCAGTGCGGCAGCTCGCGGATCATATTCCGCGCGGGGACCTCCCGAAAGGGAAGACGGATCGGGATGCGCTCGACGTGCTCGACAGTGAGGTTCATACGCAGCTCGGAGAGTGGTGAAAGGGAGCGATGACGAAAGAGCGGGTGGGGGTGTGGGCGCGTGGATCCGGGACCCTGGATCCACGACCGTGGACGCGGGACTATGAAGGAATGCGCGGCACGGGTTCGCAATTCCTGCGGATAGAGCACCGCGGCGCTCCTCCGCCCTCCGCCGCTCGTGGGAGTCGCTCCGTCTCATGGTTGTTCTGGATCACCCCCTCGTGCAGCACTGGCTCGCGGAGCTCCGCGGTGAGGTCACGCCGCCGCCCCGCTTCCGCGCTCTGCTGCGCAGCCTCACCGGCGCGCTGCTCCTCCGCGCCACCGAGGACCTGGAGCTGGAGCGGCGGGTGGTCCGGACGCCGATGGCGGAGACGCCCTGCCGGGTGCTCGCTTCCACTCCCGTGCTGATTCCGGTGCTGCGCGCCGGGATCGGGATGGTGGAAGGAGTGCAGGCGCTGCTCCCGGAATGTCCGGTGCACCACGTCGGACTGTACCGGGACCACCACACGCTGGAAGCCGTCCCCTACTACACGCCCCGCCCGCCCGCACCCGGATCCACGGGCCTGGTACTCGATCCGATGCTGGCGACCGGCGGCTCCGCGGTCGCGGCACTGGACCTCCTTCGCCCCTGGGGCCTCGAGCGGGTGCGACTGCTCGGCATCATCGGTGCGCCCGAGGGGGTGGCGCGGGTGGCCGCGGCGCATCCGGACGTGGAGATCTACCTGGCGGCCCTGGACGAGCGCCTTGATGAGCGCGGCTACATCCTGCCCGGCCTCGGTGACGCCGGCGATCGACAATTCGGTGCATAGCCGGCATGGATGGCAGGTGGACCGCCCGGCTGAACGGAAGGCTGTATCGCGGACCGAACCATCGGCTGCACGAAGGGCCGGTCTCCGGGCTTGCTGTCTGACGGTCAGGGCTCACGGAGGGTTGAATGGAGCGACGCGCAGCGCTCGCGAGGCTGGCCGCCGCCGCGGGGTGCGGCTGGTTCCTGGGTCCGGCGTGGTCCGCGGACGGCCGGAAGTCACCCCGCCGCCCCTGGGCGCCCACCGGCTTCCCGATCAGCTTCTGGTGCGGTCCGCCGGAGCCGTACGTCACGCTGGACCAGTATCAGCGGATTGCGCGGGCCGGCTTCAACTACGTCATGCCGCCCTGTTCGGGGGCGATGCGGGAGACGAACCTGAAGGCACTGGCCCTGGCAAAGCGGGCGGGCCTGCGGGTTTTCGTCAGCGACGGGCGGATCCCAATGTCCATGCCGTCCGGTTCGGAAGGACGCGCCGCGCTGGATGCCGTGGTGGCGGACTATTCCCGTCAGCCGGCACTGGCCGGCTACTTTCTGGCCGACGAGCCCGGCGCCGGCGCGTTTTCCGGGCTTGCCGCGGTGGTGAGCTACCTGCGCGAGAAGGACCCGGAGCATCCGGTCTATATCAACCTCTTCCCGAACTACGCGCCGCCCGCCGCCCTGGGGGTGCCCACCTACGACGAGTACGTCGACCGGTACATCGAGACCGTGCGGCCGTTCGTGGTGAGCTACGATCACTATCATTTCCTGAAGAGCGGGGACCGTCCCACGTTTTTCTCCAACCTCGAAAGCGTGCGGCGCATCAGCCGGAGGCAGGGCGTGCCGTTCTGGCAGATCGTGCTGGCGACCCAGCACGGCGGCTATCGCGAGCTATCCGAGGCGGAAAAGCGGTGGGAAGCGATGCAGACTCTGGCATACGGCGGGAAGGGGCTGCTGTACTTCACCTACTGGACCCCGGACAGCAGCAGCCAGTGGGGAGAGGCAATCATCCATGCGGACGGCACGCCCGGAGCCCAGTATGAGCATGTCCGGCGCATCAATCATGACGTACGCGCGATCGGCCGATGGCTGCTTGAGGCGGAAAGCCGGCTGGTGTTTCAGACCGGAGCGGTTCCGGCCGGAGGAACGGCGGCTCCGGCGGAGGCGCCCGTGCGCACGGTGATGCCGGTCGATTTGACCATCGGCACCTTTCACGCCGCTGACCGGAACCTGGCCCTCGTCGCAAACGGGGACTACCGGCGTGAGCAGTTAACGGACCTGCGCATCGCCACGTCCGGCCGGAAGCTGGAGCGGCTGGACACGGTCACCGGCCGGTGGATCCGGGCCGGCACGCGCAACCCGTACGATGTATACGTGGGCGATCTGCGGCTGCGCGCCGGAGCTGCGGAGCTTTTCCGCTGGTAGCGCCGGCTGCCGTCTCCGGTCGTTTCCATGGTCCGGGCGCCGGAGGAGAAGCCCCGCCGGCAGCCGGCCGGCAAGGCTTCCCGGGCGCGTCCGGCTTCCCGAGGCGAATGGTCCGTATCGGGTGGAAACCCGGACCTCATCGTCCCTCATTAGCCCATTCGGATGAACTCCACCTTCTTCGCCCACTCGCTCTGCGGAAAGGTGTCCAGCAGCCGGTTCCAGCCCGTGAGCAACTGCTGCACGTCGCCGCTGGACTTGTAGGCGGCCACGGACGACCAATAGAGCGCCTCCGGCTCGCGCTCGGGATCCCGGTGGGTGAACAGGAGCGCCTCGTCCGAGCGGTTCCGGGCGGTGGCATAGTCCTGGCGGTCGATCGCATCCTTGAGCCAGGCCAGGGACATCTCTCCGAGAAACCGCCGGGCGTCCAGGTATCCCTGGCTGCGGCGGTGCTCCCGTCCCTCGGCGTCCTGAACGATGAGGGTGGGAGTCCAGGGCGTGTTGAACTCACGCATCGCGTCGGGCTGCTCCACGACGTTGAACTGGACCGGGATGAAATGCTCGCGGATGAAGCGCTCGACGTCCGGATTTGGGTACGTCACGGCACCCATAGTCTTGCAGCCGCCTCACCCGGGATTGAACAGGTCGATCAGGACCAGCTTGTTTCCGTCTCGCGCTTCCCGGCGTGCCTCTTCGACCGAGTGGCGCCACTGGACATTCTCGCCGCTCATCTCCGTGCCTCCTATTCCAGGGAGAGCCGATCTCTCCGGTACTGCATTGTACCCCGCCCGCGCGGGTGCTCCTGGTGGGAAGACGCACGGGCGCGTCCGGTACGCGCCGTCGGCCGCGACGGCCGGCCCTACAGCAGTGTGCGGATGGGCTCGCCGCGGGAGATCTTCATCGGACGCCCGGTGCGGTCCCGTACTTCGGTCTCCGGAGAGAGGCCCATACAGTGGAACAGGGTGGCGGCGATGTCCCACGGCCCAACCGCGTCCGTCTGCGGATAAGCAGCCTGTGCATCCGAGGAGCCGTGCACCCGTCCGCCCTGGACGCCCCCGCCCGCGAGGACGGCGGTGTAGACACCCGCCCAGTGGTCCCGGCCGGCATCCTTGTTGATCTTCGGTGTCCGCCCGAATTCGCCGGTGCAGACCACCAGCGTGCTTTCCAGCAGCCGCCGGTCCGCGAGGTCCTGGAGGAGGGCGCTGAAGCTCTGGTCGAAAGGGGGAAGCAGGCTCTGGCGCAGACCATTGAAGTTGTTGGAATGGGTGTCCCACGGTCCGCCGCGCGACCAGTTCACCGTGACGCAGGGAACTTCCGCTTCCACCAGGCGCCGCGCGAGTAGAAGGCTCTGGCCGAACGTGGTGCGCGCGTACCGGTCCCGCAGCGCCGCCGTCTCGCCGCTCAGATCGAGTGCGGAGCGGACCCGCTGGCTCGCGAGCAGCTCGAACGCCTGCCGCTGCGCCACATCCAGTGTTTCCGGCGCCGTTCCCCGCTCCGCGAGGCGCTCGGCGTGGTCCACCGCCTGCAGGAGAGAGCGACGCCGCTCCAGCCGGAGACGGGTCCAGTCGGCCGGAAGGGTGAGCTCCGGAACCCGGAAGTTCCGAGCGTTCGGATCCCCTTCCACCACGTACGGCTCGTAGGACGGGCCGAGGTAGCCGGCCCGCTGCCCGGGGATCTGGTTCCCGCAAACGATCTGGGTGCCGCCCACGCAGACAAAGGGTGGTACGGGCCCGGATGGCGGCTTGAGGAGCGCGAGGACGGAGCCGTACGCCGGGAAGTCGTTCGGCGTGGGGATGGGGTTCGTGTTGGGTAGCGGATGCGGATAGCCGGTGAAGCACGCGGACATGGCACTGCCGTGACCATTGTCCGCGTGCGAGACGGAGCGGACCAGGGAGTACCGGTCGGCCATCCGCGCGAGCTTCGGAAGGTGCTCGCAGATCTCGATCCCGGCGACGTTGGTCCGGATCGGTTTGAACTCGCCGCGAATTTCCGCGGGAGCTTCCGGCTTCAGGTCCCAGACGTCCTGGTGCGACGGTCCGCCGAACAGTGAGATGAAGAGGAGTGACCGGGCCGGGCCGGGCCCGGCGGGTCCGGTGACGGGACCCGCGCCCGCCGCGGTGCCCGCGAGGAGCTGCAGCACCGCGGCGCCGCCGAAACTCAGGAGCTCCCTGCGGGTGAGCCCGTCACACAGGCGCGTGCCCCCACCCAGAACATGGATCATCGGTATCTCCGGAGAAGC
>CAYQDT010000247.1:0-6007 GCA_964416225.1 uncultured bacterium | reverse complement strand
GCAAGTGGACGAACACCGGCCTGGAATGCTCCTTCGGGATTGCCCTCACCCCGCAGCTCCTGGCTGTGGGAGTGGACGAAGCGCGACAGGGCAAGAAAGATCTGAACGGTAACGGCACGGCCGACGATGTCGTGTGCGAGGTCTGGAACCTCGCCACGGGCGAGCTCTTCAACACCGGGCAGGACTGCGGCGGCGGCATCGCGGCGGATGGCGCGATCTGCGGCTTCGTCACCCGTGAGGCGAACCAGGGCAAGCGGGACCTGAACGGCGACGGCGACGCGGAAGACGAGGTGGCGCAGGTTTACCAGCTCGGTGATGCGGGCGTGCGCAACCTCCGATACGACGCCTCGGGCGGCATCGTCGCCGGCGCCGGAAAGATCGCCTTCGCCTGCTCCGAGTACAACCAGAAGAAGGACCTCAACCGCGACGGCGACATGGACGATTTCGTCCTGCTTACGTACGACCCCACCGCGAACCGGATCACGAACGTCGGCTATGCCGTGGATGGAGAGCTCGCCTCGGGGGAGGGGATGGTCGCCTGGAAGGTTCTCGAGGCGGACCAGGGCAACCGGGACATCAACCGGGACGGCGATACGGACGACAGCATCGCGTGCGTGCTGGACCTGGCCACCGGCAGCTTCGGCGTAACCGGGTGGGCGGCGTCGGACAGCCTTGCCGTCTGCCAGCGCGCCGCCGTGTTCGGCTGTCCGGAGATCGATCAGGGGAACAAGGACCTCAATGGGGACGGAGACACGGACGATGAGGTCCTGGTGGTGGCGCGAGTGGTTCGGCACTGACGACTCTCACCGGAGAGGTGGGTGCCGGCCGGTAGGACCAGCCGAAAACCATGCCGTAAACCGCAGCGCGCAAAAGAGCGGGGCGGTCACCGCCGCCCCGCTCTCCCCTTTTGCCGGACCTCTGGCGGCCCGAAGCCGCCCCTGGTCAAAACTCTCCTGCGGCCGCAGGCATCCTACGGGCTGACGACATCCCCTTCGATCGGCTCCACGTCCACGCCCTGCTCCCGGAGAAAGCGGACGCCCTGGTCCAGGTTCTCCGGCGTGCCCTCCAGCTCGAGCGCGATCTCGCCGACCGTATCGGTGACGCGGGCGCGGCGAATGTTCGGCATCACGTCGAACTGTCGAACCATCTTGAAAAGGACCGGCTCCTGGATCAGGTGCTCCGGATACTTCAGCATCACTTTGCGGGTGGCCATAACGCTCCTCTGCAGCTTGCACGGTGCCGGGTGAGGCTGCTCACCCGGCAAGATCGGTCAGCGAGCACCCACAGTCGGCCTAACCTCCGGCGATCGCCGGGATGATGGACAGCTCGTCGCCGTCCTTCAGTGCCGTCTCCTCATTCTGCGCGAAGCGGATGTCATCGTTGTTGACGTACACGTTGACGAACCGCCGCAGCTTTCCATTCGCGTCGCAGAGACGCTCCTGGATACCCGGAAACTGCTGCTCCAGGCTCGTCACCACCTCACCCACCGTGGATCCGTCCGCCTTCACTTCTCCCTGACCGTTCGTCAGCTTCTGAAGCGGGGTCGGGATCAAGACCGTAACCGCCATCTACTTTCCTCCCTGCAAAAACAGCGGCGCGCCCGGAGCGGCCGAAACCATCACTGCGTAAAAACGACCCTGGCTGCCACGCGCCCATCCGCACCCCACGCGGGGTCTCGGGAGCCGGCGCGTCACTGGCTAGGCCGCGTGCGACAGAACCTCCGCCTCGAAGCTGGCCAGAGTCGGATCGATGGCAAGTGGGGCGCCGATCCGATCCTTCACCGCTTCCAGCGTCTTGAGGCCATTCCCGGTGATGCACACCACGGTGCTTTCGTCCGGGTTGATCCGGCCCTGTTCAATCAGCTTCTTCGCGACGGCCAGCGTGGTGCCGCCCGCCGTCTCCGTCCAGATTCCCTCGGTCGCCGCCAGCAGCTGGATGGCGGCGATGATCTCCTCATTCGTCGCCATCTCTGCCCAGCCGCCGCTTTCGCGAACCGCATGCGCAACGTACGGCCCGTCCGCGGGGTTCCCGATCCGCAGCGACGTGTCCACGCTCTCGGAGACCGGGCGGGGCTTCACCGGTGCGATGATGTCGGTGCCCTGCTGGACGGCGCGCACCACCGGAGCACATGCCTCTGCCTGCGCGGCGAAAAAGCGCGTCCGCACCTCGCTGACGATGCCCAGCCGCTGGAATTCCTGGAAGGCGCGGTAGATCTTGGGCAGGATCGTCCCGCCCGCCACCGGGCAGACCAGGTTCTGCGGCGCCTGCCAGCCGAGCTGCTCCGCGACCTCGAAGCCGTACGTCTTCGCCCCTTCGGTGTAGTAGGGGCGCATGTTCACGTTGACGAACGCCCACCGGTACTTGCTGGCGATCTCGCTGCACAGCCGGTTCACATCATCATAGGTGCCGTTCACGGCCACCAGAATCGGCTGGTAGATCAGCGATCCGACCACCTTACCCGGTTCCAGGTCGTGCGGGATGAAGATGACGCGCCGCAGCCCCGCTTTAGCCCCGTGGGCGGAGACCGCGTTCGCCAGGTTGCCCGTCGACGCACAGCCGACGGTATCGAAGCCCAGCTCCTTGGCCTTGGAGAGCGCTACCGGCACCACCCGGTCCTTGTAGGAGAGCGTGGGGAAGTTCACGCCGTCATTCTTGATCCAGAGCTCCCGCACGCCCAGCACTTTCGCCAGGTTATCCGCCCGGATCAAAGGGGTGTAGCCGGACCGGAGCCCGTCGGTCGGGTCACCGTCCAGCGGCAGCAGCTCTCGGTAGCGCCAGAGGTTCTGGGGGCGGGACATGATAACGTCGCGCGAGAATTGCCCGGCAATCCGCTCGTAGTCATAAGCGACCTCGAGCGGTCCAAAGCAAAACTCGCAGACGTAGGTGGCCTCCTTGGCATACTCGCGTCCGCACTCTTTACATTTCAGCCCCAGAACAAAGGACATGCACGACCTCCAACCGGCGCTCGCCCGGCACGGGTAAAAACAGATAACATTAGGCACGGCGGGGCAGGCCGGGCCGCCTTACTCTTTATCACAGAACCCCCTCCGGCGGTCGAGAGCTGAGGCAGTGGACAAGCGCCGCATCACCACCCGCTGCGCCCAGGCGCGCGAGGACCTCCCGAGCGACAATCGCCCGCTGATCGCGCCGATCTACCAGTCCGCGGTGTGGACGCTCGACTCGCTGGAGCAGTGCGAGGCGGTCTACGCGGGAGACGCTCCGGGCTATATCTACACCCGCGACGCCAACCCGAACCACGCCGCGCTGGAGCGCGCCGTGGCGGACCTGGAGGGCGCGGAAGCGGCGGTCGCGTTCGGCACGGGGATGGCGGGCATCGCCGCCGCCCTGACGGCGCTCGCCCGAAGCGGCGATCAGGTTGCCGCCAGCCGGTACCTCTACGGCGCCACCGCCCGACTGCTGGACGGGGAGCTCTCCCGTTTCGGGGTGGAGACCCTCTGGGTGGATACCACGGATCTGGAGGCGGTGGAAGCGTCCCTCTCGCCGCGGACGAGCGTGCTTCTCGTGGAGACGGTCGCAAACCCCCTCCTCCAGGTGGCGGACGTGCGCGCGCTCGCAGCACTCTGCGGCCGATTCGGCACGCGCATGGTGGTCGATAACACCTTCGCCACTCCCCTCGGCTGCCGGCCCCTGGCGCTTGGCGCCGATGTCTCTTTGCACAGCGTCACCAAATTCCTCGCCGGCCACAGCGACGTGACGCTCGGCGCGGCGGCGGGCCGTCGCGAGGTGATGGACGCGCTCCGCGTTCAGGCTCGGCTCTGGGGCGGAGCCGCCAACCCGTTCGAGAGCTGGCTGGCGCTTCGCGGCATCACCACGTTCCCCCTCCGCATGGAGCGGAGTGCCGGCAACGCGCTGGAGCTGGCACGGCGGCTGGAAGCTCACCGGGGGGTCCGGCGCGTCTACTATCCGGGCCTCCCGTCCCACCCTCAGCACACCCTTGCGGCGAATATTCTGGAGAACGGGGGAGCGATGCTGGCCTTCGACGCGGGCAGCGGCGAAGCGGCCCGCGCTGTGCTCCGCCGTCTGCGCTCGGTCCGGTTCGCCCCCAGCCTCGGGGACACGGCAACCACCATCTCCTATCCCGCCGCCACCTCCCACCGCGCGCTCGCGCCGGAGGTCCGCGCCGCGCTGGGAATCACGGATGGGATCCTGCGCCTCTCCGTGGGCATCGACCATGTGGATGACGTGTGGGAAGATCTCGAGCAGGCCCTGGCGGGAAGCTGACCGGCGGGAGCGCCTGGGCGAGTGGGAGTGCGGGAGATGGAACTAACCAGGCTGTGGGTCGGCGCGATCGGTCTGCTCGTCGGCGCCATCGCGGGCGCATGGGTCTGGGCGCAGCGAGCGGCGGCGCTCACGCGGCAGGCGGCCGGCTCCGGCGAAGATGCCCTCGTGAACACGGCCCAAACCCTCGCCGCGCACTCCGTGGGCGCCGCCCTGCAAGGAGCGCTGGTCGGCGGCCTGATCGGTCTCGCGATCGCCGTCGCCTACCTGTACTTCACGGATCCCGATCGCGGCATGAAGGTGCGCCGCATCGACGTCCATGACGACTGACGGCGCCACCGGGGCGCCGGCACCCGCCGGGGCTTCCCTGTTCGGGGCGCAGACGGTAGAGTGAGGAGTCCCCCTCCTTCCCCGAAATGAGCGCCGCCAGTGTCCACCGAGCCGCACGGTATTCTGAACCTCCACAAGCCGACGGGGCCGACTTCGCATGACTGCGTGGGGAAGGTCCGCCGCGCGCTCCACACCCGGCGGGTGGGCCATGCCGGCACCCTGGACCCACTGGCGTCCGGCGTGCTCGTCCTGGGCATCGGGCACGGAACCCGGGTTCTGGAATACCTCCAGGGCCTGCCGAAGATCTACCGGGCCGAGCTCCGGCTCGGCGTGGAAACGGACTCTCAGGACACCACGGGCGCCGTGCTGGCGGAGAGCGATCCGTCGGCGGTCACTGAGGCGCTGCTGCGGGAGGCGCTCTCCCGGTTCCACGGGGAAGTGGACCAGGTTCCGCCGATGGTCTCCGCGCTGAAAGTCGGGGGTAAGCGCCTGTATGAGCTCGCGCGGCAGGGCGAAACGGTGGAGCGGCAGCCGCGCCGGGTCACGTTCTACCGCACGGAGCTACTGCGCTTCACCCCCGGCCGGACCGCCTCCGCCGAGGTTCGCGTGGAATGCTCCGCGGGCACCTATATCCGCACGCTCTGCCATGATCTGGGCAGGCTGCTCGGTACCGGCGCCGCGATGAGCGCGCTGGAGCGCGAGGCCGTCGGCCCGTTCACCGTGGCGGATGCGGTGCCGCTCGAACACCTCACCGCGGAGACTCCCCTCCTCTCCACTGCGGCGGCCCTGGGGCATCTGCCCAGTCTGGTGGTCGACGACGCGGGCGCCCGGCGGCTGGCGCACGGACAGTCCGTCCCGGCGCCCGCGGACCTGCCGGATGGGCCGGTCCGCGTCCTGAGCGAGGACGGCAGGCTACTGGCGGTGGGGACGGCGTGTGGGCTGAATGCCGCTCGGCTCCTGGCGCCGGATAAAGTATTCACGGGCGCGTAACGAGCCGACCCGGCAGTGAGCCGGGAAGGACGCCCTCAGGAGTGCGGATGCGGCGCGTTGTTGGGCTGGACTCGTTTGCGGAGTCCCTTCCCCGGTCGGTAGCGACCATCGGAAAGTTTCTCGCCGTCCATCGCGGCCACCAGGCCCTGCTCCTCGCCACCGTGCAGGCCGCGCGCCGCGAGGCGGTCCCGTCGGTCGTCGTCACCTTCGACCGGCACCCGCTGGAGGTGCTTCGCCCGGGCACGCGGATTCCGGTCATCGCGACCCTCGAGGAGCGCCTGGAGCGGATTGCCGCGGAGGGAATCGACGTGGCGCTCGTGCTCCCCGTAACTCCGGAGCTGCTCGCCCTCGAGCCGGAAACGTTCGTTCGCGAGGTACTCGTGCGAAAGCTCGGCGCGATCGAGATCCTCGCCGGCGGCAATTTTCGCTTCGGCCGCGCCGCCCGGGG
>CAYQDT010000246.1:0-6052 GCA_964416225.1 uncultured bacterium | reverse complement strand
GTGATCTCCTCATGCGGCTTGCACTCACGGGACTCTTTCGGGCGAGGTGGACGGACGCGATCCACGAGGAGTGGATCCGGAATGTTCTCGCCGATCGGGAGGATCTGAGTCCGGAGCAGCTTGCGCGGACCCGCGCGCTGATGAACGGCGCGGTCCCCGACTGCCTCGTGGTGAACTATGAGAGCTTGATTGACGGGCTGAAGCTCCCTGATCCTAACGATCGACACGTGCTCGGAGCGGCCATACACGGCCGTGCGGATGTGATTGTCACCTATAACTTAAAGGACTTTCCCGCAGAGGCACTGGAGCCCTATGGCATCCAGGTCCGGCATCCGGACGATTTCATCACCCAGTTGCTGGAGCTGAGCAAGGTCACCGTGTATCGAGCCGTCAGGCGGCAGCGGGAGGCTCTCAAGAATCCGCCGCAGTCCGCCCAGGAGCTACTGGCAACCCTGCACGGGCTGAGCCTCCCGCAGACCGTATCCCTCCTGCGCGAAGTGCAGGACTTCCTTTAGCCGCCTGTTTGACGGCTTCCGGCGTCTAAAGCCCGCCCGCCAACCTGCTGCTCCGCCGGCGGTCGCGGCTGCGAAGGGTGCAGCCGGGCGGCCGTAACCGTGAATCCCGTCGCCGCAAGGGAGCGGGCCGAATGCCGGATCTGCGCCTCTCGCGGTTCCGCGCCTCTTGCGGTTCCGCTGCGCCCGCACTCCGGGCGGCCCGGATGAACATCAGCCGGCAGGCCCGGAACGGCATGGACAGCACCCCCGGGATCATCCATCCGTGCCGGCGCTTCATTCGCAGCTTCGTATTACCGCGTCGGGGTAACTCACCGCCGGCGGGGCCGAAACCCCGGCCCGTACTTTGCTTGCCGGGTCGTGGCGCCTCGAGAGCTTGCTTAGTTAGTCTCCGCAACTGAACTGGCGCACAATACTTCCGTGAAGCCTCGCAAACCGCTGCCCCCGTCCGTCCCCTACAACGACCTCGATCTCACCCGCTGGAAGGAGTATCCGGAGGTCTGGACCGACTCGCTCTGGGATATCCCCACGCGTGCCCGAGGGAACGGCCACGCGCTGGAGTACCACGGAAACTTCGTTCCGCAGATCGCCACGCAGGCGCTCACCCGCTTCAGCAAGCGGGGCGACGTGGTGCTCGATCTCTTTCTCGGCTCCGGCACCAGCGCGCGGGAGGCGCTGCGGCTGGAGCGGCGGTGCATCGGCGTGGAGCTGAAGCCGGAGCTGGCGGAGTATGTCCGGGAGCGGCTGGGGCCGGAGACGGAGGGGCGCGCCCGGGTGCTGGCCGGGGACAGCGCGGCTCCGGAGACGGTGGAGCAGGTCCGCGCCGCGCTCCGCACGTGGGGTGAGGAGTACGCGGATCTGCTGATGCTCCACCCGCCCTACGCGGACATCATCCGCTTCAGCGAGCGGGAGGAGTGCCTCTCCAACGCGCCGTCCACCGGGGCGTTTCTGGAGCTGTTCGAGCGGGTGGCGCGGAATGGGGCTGGGCTGCTTCGGCCCGCCCGGTTCGCCGTCCTGGTGATCGGCGACAAGTACGCGGACGGGGAGCTGGTCCCGCTGGGGTTCCAGTGCATGGAGCGGATGCAGCGGCTCGGCCTCCGCCTCAAGTCCATCGTGGTGAAGAACATCGAGGGGAACGAAGTGGGTAAGGGGAAGACGAGCAACCTCTGGCGCTACCGGGCGCTCCGCGGCGGCTTCTACGTCTTCAAGCATGAGTACGTGATGATCTTCCAGAAGCCGGAAGAGAAGGCCGCCGGCCGAAGCTGAACCCGCGTCGCCACCCGCGCGCCGCGGCGGTTGACGGCCGGCGGAACGCGGCGGGACGCTCTTCGCCGCGGGCTCCTTACCGGGCCGCAGCCAGCTCGGCAAGCTCCGCCCACTCGGCGTACAGCGCTTCCAGCTTCGCCTGCAGGCCGTCGTATTCCCCCGACAGGGCGCCGGCGTCCGTACCGGAGGTCCAGGTGGAGGCGTCGGACAGCAGCGCGGTGATCTCCTTCACGCGGGCCTCCGCCTGGGAGATCTCCGCCTCCAGCTTCGGGAGGCGCCGGGAAGGGGAGACGCCGCGCGTCTTCGGCGGCGGAGCCGGCGCGTTTTGCACCGGCTTCTTCGACGGCTGCGTGCCGGAAGCGGGCTTCTTGAGCGACTCGCGGTACCGGCGGTAGCTGCCGTCGTAGAAGCGGTGCGCTTCCGGCCGGATCTCCAGCAGGCGGGTCGCCACGGCTTCCAGGAAGTACCGGTCGTGGCTCACCACAATGACGGCGCCGGGATAGCTCTGCAGCGCGCGCTCCACCGCTTCCCGCGAGGCGATGTCCAGGTGGTTCGTCGGCTCGTCCAGCAGCAGCAGGTTCGGCCGCGTCACCAGCAGCTTGCAGAGCGCCAGGCGCGTTCGCTCCCCGCCGCTCAGGTCTCCGACCCGCTTCTCGACCGCCTCTCCCGCGAAGAGGAACTGGTGAAGCGCCTGCATGGTGTGCGTGAGGTCCAGCTCGCCCGTGTCCCAGATCGTCTCCCAGACGGTGGCCTCCGGGTCCAGCGACGACAGGTCCTGTGCGAAATAGGCCGGCTTCGCGCGGAAGCCGAGACTGATGCTTCCCGCGCGCGGCGGCAGCAGCCCGGCCAGGGTCCTCAGGAGCGTGGTTTTACCCGCGCCGTTCGGGCCGATGATCGCCAGTCGCTCGCCGCGGTCCAGCGAAAAGGAGACTCCGGTGAAGAGCCGGCGCGAATCGAATCCCTGCTCGAGGCCGCGAATGGAGAGCACTTCGCGCCCACTCTGGACTCCTTCGTTAGGACGGATCTTCAGATTGCGGCGCTCGTCCCGGGGCTTGTCGGCCATCTCGCCCTGAAGCCGCTCCAGCGTCTTCTCCCGGCTGTGCATGGAGTTGAACTTGCGGTGACTGCGCAGCCTCTGGATGATCGCTTCCTGGCGGGCGACCTCCTCCTGCTGCCGGCGATAGGTCTCCTCCGCCTGCTCCCGCTCCACGGCTTTTTTCTTCTGATAGGCGGCGTAATTTCCGGCATAGGTTTTCGCCCGCCCGCGCTCCAGCTCGACGATCTCTTCCGCCACTTCGTCCAGAAAAAAGCGGTCGTGAGAGACGATGAGCGCGGCGCCGGGATAGCGGCGCATGTACTCCTGAAGCCACTCGCACGCTTCCCAGTCCACGTGGTTCGTCGGCTCGTCCAGCAGTAGGAGATCCGGCTGCAGAACCAGGATCTGTACCAGCGCCAGCCGGGTGCGCTCCCCGCCGCTGAGCACCGTGACCTGCTTGTCCCACGCAGATTCCGGAAAGCCCAGCCCGCCGAGAATTTCCTTCGCCCGGTTCGCGCACTCGTACCCGCCGAGATCCTGATAGCGGTGGTGGAGCTCATCGTGGCGGTGGAGCGCCTCTTCGTTGTGGAGCTCGGCGGCTTCCAGCTCGGTCAGCTCGGACCAAACCTGCTGCAATTCCGGGCTGGGACGCTGCGCGGCCTCGAGCACCGTCCGGGAGTCGCCCAGGAGGGGCTCCTGCGACAACAGGGCTACGCGGGCATTCGGCTGCAGGGTCACCCGCCCGGAGTCCGGACGCTCTTCGCCGGTTATCAGCCGCAAGATCGTCGTCTTTCCGGCGCCGTTCGGTCCCACCAGACCGGTCTTCCGACCGGGCGCGAGAAAGAACGAGACGCCGTGGAGAACGTCCTGATTTCCGTAACTCTTCTGAACTTCGGAGAGCGTTACCAGCGACACGATCCGCTACTTTCTGGTGGTTGCGTCCGAGCGGCGATTCCGCCGGATCATCGGAGGGTCCGCGTGACGGAGGGCGCCGGTCCACCGCGGGTCCAGGACCGCGTCCGGCGTCCGGCCGGATTGCGCCGGGATGAAGCGCCGGTGCAGTCCGGCTGACGCGGTGCGAGGAGGCGCGCCGATGCCGACGCATGTTACCGGCCGTGGGGGGCGCCGTCAATGAATGGGGGCGCCTGCCCGCCGGGTACGGCACAGCGGGCCTGGAACGTCCTCATTCCGGGCCCGCTGCGCGTCTTGATGCTGGTGCGGCTGTGAGACTTGCCGCCCGTGAATCTTCCGCCTGCCGATGTGACGGAATCGATCCCGGCCGCTGACCGTTCCCGGCGAGGTGCCTGCTCGTGCAGGCATGGCATGCCCGGGCGTGCGCGCCGGCAGTCCCGGCCACGTCCCCGCCACACGTAAAACCTCTCCGGGCCGAGCTGCCGACCGTACAGGGATTGCCGACGGCTAGGCGTCCACGGCGGTGCGCTTCCGCCGCCCGCGCGGCGCCGGCTGGCGCGCGGTAACGGACTGGTAGAAGCCCATCTCGTCCCAGTCCGCATTGACGTCCTGGATCTGTTTGACCGTCCATTTTGCCGCGGACAGCTGCTTCGCCAGCTTGTCTTCCAGTTTGGCGACCTCGCCGGTGCTGTTGCGCAGCTTGCGAAGCTGCAGCCGGAGCTCAGCCTGGCGCTGCTTCAGTTCCTGGATCTGCTGCTCCAGCGTTGCGACATCCGTCGATGTTCGGCGTCGACCTCGAGGCATATTCCCTCCAATACGTAGTAGGCGGACCACGCGCTGCCGGTAACCCGCGAGCACAGTAAGAATTGAGGATTTGATGCTGCAAATCCTCGAGTATTATACGCTATCTGTCCAGTTTAATTCGAAATCCCGGGCCGGCCGGTGCTCCTGACGATGGAGGTCTCGGCCGGACCGGCGAAGGCTTCCTTCGTGCGAGATCTGCCGCTAACTATTTGCGTCCCTTTCTCCACCAACGGGGGTTCCACGTTTGCCGCGAGCGCGTGCAGAGATCGAGAGGAGTCCGGCGTCAAGACCGGTGCCGTTGGCGGGAGTGAGCTGAATTTCGCCGGTGTTGAAGATGCAAATAATTGTTTGCTAGTAGTGGCTATTACGGCTGCGATTCCGTTCGTATTTTCCCGAGAAATAACGTGCCAGGTCGAAATGTTCGGATCAATATTTTGAGTGGAACCGGAACGGAGTGCTGGGCGGAGGGCGGCAGGCTATCCGCGCAATTTCGCCATATCGCTCCGCCCGTTCCGGTCGGTGTAGGATCGATCAAACGGGAGAAACCTATATATGCGGGCCGGACGCGTTTTTGTTCCGGCAACGTTCGAACGGCAGCGTGAGATGCGGTGGTGCCGAGGCACGACCCGGCACGGATTCATCCGCCATTTTCCGTTATGGTACGCGCGGACTCCGATGCGTCGTCCGCTATAGATGTGGGAGTTGCCGTTTCATCACCGGGAGTTGCATCCGCCGTCGGCTCCGGGGCAGGAACTGTTCGGATGGATGCGCGGGGCTCGGGTTGGGTGGGCGGAGGGAGCCGGTGAGGCGCGCCGAGCCGTGACCCGGCCGCGGATACGAGGCGGGTCGCTGCGGCAGGGCAGTGCGGGAGCGCGGCGCAGGGGAACCCACGGCGCGCGGTTCGAGCCGGCGGCGATCCCGCGAAACGCGCCCGAGCCGATCCCGGCCCGGAGCCCTCCGGGGAGCTTCTCGGGCGGCACGGGGGCGCCCGGGCGGGATCGCCGCCGCGGTGCGGGTACTCCCGTGCCGGAGGGTGTTCCGCGATCAACCCCGGACGCCGTGCTCGCCGCCGGCGACATGGCAAAAACCCCTCGCGGAGAACTCCGCGAGGGGTTTCCAGTAGGGCGTACGGGATTCGAACCCGTGGCCTTCACCTTGAAAGGGTGACGTGATAACCGCTTCACTAACGCCCCCTACTGGCGCCATCATACCCAAAAACGCGCGGATTGGGAAGGGACTTGTTTCAGACGCGAGGCTGCCGTTACCGCCGGTGCTCCACCGGCCGCTCCGCCGGCCGGATGTGGACTGAGCCTGCTTCCGCGGCCGGCCCCAGTTTCTCCTCCGATGAGCAAAACAATATCGACATTTACAAGGCCTCGCGCGATGCCACGGTCAACATCACGTCCATTGTTTATCGCGAGGGCTGGTTTTTCCAGTTGGTTCCCGAGCGCGGTATCGGCTCCGGTTTCCTCATCAAGGACTCCGGCGAGATTCTCACCAACTATCACGTGGTCAGCGGCAA
>CAYQDT010000245.1:0-6074 GCA_964416225.1 uncultured bacterium | reverse complement strand
CGGGCGTGAACCGCCAGGGCCGCGCAGCCCGGCGTGGGACAGCGCCACCCCTTGGTTACCCAGGTTTGTGTGAGGTTGACTCGCTCGCAGAGGGAGCACCAGCTATAGGGGCCGTGCGAGGCGTGAGTGGTCGGATTCAAGCGGTCTGGCATAGGGATCAGTTCCCGGTAAGGAAATCCTGTCCCTCCTCTGCGGGAACGCCCAGGACTCGCCGACAATCGGAATATTCGTGATTTCGAATATTATAAGCCGGCGCTGTGCCGGCAACCAGGAGGGCGGCGGCAAAGGAGTAGCGAATGCAAGACTCTCTGCGGCGATTCAAGGCCGGTATCTTCCAGGCGTTGGGCCATCCCACCCGGATCGCGATCATTGAGACGCTTCGGGACGGCGAGCTGCCCGCCGGAGCGATCATCGAGCGGCTGGGGCTCGACCAGGCGAACGCTTCGCAGCACCTGGCCGTACTCCGCTCGAAGAACATCGTGATCAACCGGAAGGCAGGCAACCAGGTCTTCTACTCCGTGCGGGATCCTCTGCTCATCGAGGTGCTGGACACGATGCGCCGGTACTTTCAGGCGCACATTGACGAAGCGCTGGCCTCACTGCGCGAGATGGACCACCCCGAAAGCGCGGAGGAACGGGAGTCATGAGCCGGGTACACGAGGCCCGGAAGGCGGATGGCGCGGGGGCACTCCCGCGAAGCATCGAGTGCCTGCGCGGCTATTCGGCTCGAGACTTCGCGTCGGACGCGGTGGCGGGGGTGACGGTCGGGCTGGTCGCCCTTCCGCTGGCGATGGCCTTCGGGATCGCCAGCGGGGTCACACCCCAGGCAGGGATCTATACAGCCGTGGTGGCGGGGTTCATCATTTCGGCACTCGGCGGCTCGCGGGTCCAGATCGGGGGGCCGACCGGCGCTTTCGTCGTCATCGTGGCCGGGATCATCGCCCGGTTCGGCGTCTCCGGATTGCTCCTGGTGACGCTCATGGCGGGTGGTCTGCTGGTGGTGATGGGGTTAACGGGGCTCGGGGCCGCGGTGAAATACATCCCACGTCCGGTCACGATCGGCTTCACGAATGGGATCGCCCTGCTCATTGCCTCGACGCAGGTCAAGGATTTCCTGGGTCTCCGGACGCCGGCCGTTCCGAGTGCATTCATCCCGCGGTTCACGCTTCTGCTGGCGCATTTGAACACCACGCACCTCCCCACGCTCCTGACCGCGGCTCTCTCCCTGGCCGTCATCCTGCTCCTCCCCCGCTTCACGAAGCGGGTGCCCGGCTCTATCGTGGCCCTCTTCCTCGGCACCGCCGCCACTGCCGTCTTCCACCTGCCCATCGCCACGATCGGCAGCAAATTCGGCGGCATCCCCACGGGCCTTCCGCACCTGTCGGTGCCGCCGTTTCGTCCGGAGCTCATCGCCCCGCTCCTGCCTTCCGCCGTGACCGTCGCGCTGCTCGCGGCGGTGGAGAGCCTCCTTTCGGCGGTGGTGGCGGACGGGATGAGCGGCGACCGGCACCATCCCAACGCGGAGCTCCTTGCCCAGGGGATTGCCAATCTCGTCTCCCCGCTCTTCGGCGGGATCCCCGCCACCGGCGCCATCGCCCGGACCGCGACCAACATCCGGGCCGGGGCTCGGACTCCTATCGCCGGAATGGTCCACGCGCTCACCCTGCTGGCGATCCTTCTGGTGGCCGCGCCGCTGGCCCGCTTCATTCCGCTGGCCACGCTGGCCGCGGTCCTGTTCGTCGTCGCGTACAACATGGGAGAATGGAAGGAGATCGTGGGGATCCTCCGGCTCGCGAAGGCCGACCGGGCAGTGTGGCTCGCCACCTTTGCGCTCACGCTCTTCGCGGACCTTACGGTGGCGGTGGAGGTGGGCATGGTGCTGGCGGCTCTGCTCTACATCCACCGGGTCTCCCAGACCACCACGGTGGGGGTGGTGACCGGTGCATACATCGAAGCCGGCCGCTCACACAGCCTTCAGGACAGGGAGCTGCCTCCGTATGTCACCATCCTCCGGATCCACGGGCCGTTCCTCTTTGGGACCGCCGGTAAGCTGGCGGAGGAGACCGCGGAACTGGACTCGCTGGCCCCGATCGTGATTCTGCGGCTGCGGAACATGACCGCGCTCGACGCCACCGGCCTGCATGCCCTGGAAAAGCTGGCGGAGCGGCTTCAGGAGTCCCGGCGAGCCCTTCTAGTCTGCGGAGCGAGAGACCAACCGGCACGGCTCCTCCAGCAATCTGCGTTCGGGGAGCGAATCGGCCGGGAGAACATCCTGCCGCATGCCGAGGCGGCGCTCCGGCGGGCGCGTGAGCTGATGGGCGATTGCACCGGGGTGGGTCGCGAAGTCGCGGCGGCGCCTCCCGCCCAGCTCCCGGTCTGACGGCGACGCGCGGGCGGCTCGGTGCGGGCTCCCGTTCCCGCGTGCGCACCGAATGCCGATTTGCACCCGAATGGCTGCCTCCGCCTCGAGCCCGAGCGGCGGCTCCGCCCGTCGACACCACCTTCGCCGATTGGGAATCCCGCTGCTCGAAACGCTCTGGATCGAGTATAAAAAAGATTCCGGGCCCCATGGGGCGCTGGAATGGAGGGGGCATGCTAGCCGCCGGAGCCGGTGATCTGGAACTCGCAGCGTGGGTGAGCGAGGCGCGCTCGCGGACACTTTCCCTGTTCGCCGACCTTTCGGACGGTCAGCTTCTGGGTCCGGAGTTGGCAATCGTCAATCCGCTCCGCTGGGAAGCCGCCCATGTTGCCTGGTTCCAGGAGAAGTGGGTGCTGCGGGTCGCGGGTGGGCAGCCTCCGCTCGACCCGCGGGTCGACGCGCTCTACGATTCCGCCGCCGTCCCACATGACCGCCGCTGGCGCCTCCCCCTCCTGCCGCGGGTGGAGACCGAAGCCTACCTCAAAACGGTTCGGGACGCGGTGATCCGCCGCTGCGGCTCGCCCGAGCTGTCGCCGGAGGAGCGGTATTACATCCTCCTGAGCCTGTTTCACGAAGACATGCACACGGAGGCCTTCACCTATACGCGCCAGACGCACGGTTGGGCGCCGCCCTCCTTTCTACCCTCTCCGGAAGAACGCGCGGCGGACGTGGAGGGCACCGGGCCGTGGCCCGGTGACGTGGAGGCTCCCGGCGGTTCGTTCCCGCTCGGGGCTTCCACCGACGAACCGTTCGTGTTCGACAATGAGAAGTGGGCGCACCCGGTCGAACTGGCCCCTTTCGGGATTGCGCGCGCGCCCGTGACCCAGGCGGAGTACCGCCTCTTCGTGGAGGACGGCGGGTATCACCGCGCGGAGTGGTGGGACGATGCAGGCTGGAGGTGGCGAGGCTCCGTGGAGGCCGCGCACCCGGTTTACTGGCGTCCCGCGGGAAATAGGGAGTGGCTGCGGCGGGAGTTCGACCGCTGGGTGCCCCTCGAGCCGCACCGTCCGGTCCTCCACGTGAACTGGCACGAGGCCACCGCCTACTGCCGCTGGGCGGGCCGGCGCCTGCCGACCGAGGCGGAGTGGGAGATGGCGGCCGCATGGGATCCCGAGACGGGCGAGAAGCGGCGGTATCCGTGGGGGAACACGCCGCCCGAGAGCGGGCTGGCGAACCTGGATTGGCGGGGCGGCGGGTGTGTCGACGTCGCGGCGTACGCCGCCGGGGACAGCCCCGTGGGGTGCCGGCAGATGCTCGGCAATACATGGGAATGGACGGCCACCGCCTTTGCCCCGTACCCGGGGTTCACCGTCGATCCGTACCGGGAGTATTCCGAGCCGTGGTTCCACACCCACCAGGTGCTGCGCGGCGGCTGCTGGGCCACGCGGGGCCGGCTGATCCGGAACACCTGGCGCAACTTTTACCGGCCGGAGCGGCGGGACGTGTGGGCCGGCTTCCGCACCTGCGCACTGTCGTGAAGATCCAGATCATCACGCCGGCCGCGCTCGGCTCCCAAGCGGGCAATAATATCACCGCCGGCCGGTGGGCTCGCCTGCTCACGGAGCTGGGCCATCGGGTCGAGGTGGCGCGGGGCTTTGCCGGGGAGCCGGACCTGGTGGTGGCGCTCCACGCGCGGCGCAGCTTCGAGGCAATCTCCGCCGCCCGGGTCGCCGCCCGTTCCCGTCCCGTGGTGGTGGCGTTGACCGGGACCGACCTCTACGGCGACCTGCCCCACTCCGCGGAGGCGCGGCAGGCCCTCGAGTGGGCCGCGCGGATCGTGGTCCTCCAGCCTCTCGCCCTGGATGAGCTCGAGCCGCGGTGGAAGGAGAAGGCGCGCGTCATCGTGCAGTCGGCGGAGGCGCTCGCGTCCCGCGCTCCAAGCGATTCGGTGGACCCGCCGAATGCGGACCGGTTCGACGTGTGCGTCCTGGGGCACCTGCGGGCGGTGAAGGACCCCTTCCGCGCCGCGGCGGCGTCGCGTCTGCTGCATCCTGGATCTCGGGTGCGCGTGATCCAGGCCGGGGCGGCGCTCTCCGCCGAGTACGCCGAGCGTGCGCGGGCGGAGGAGCGGGAGAATCCCCGCTACCGCTGGCTCGGAGAGCTGACGCAGGCCGAGGCGCGCCGGCTCCTCGCACAGTCGCGCCTGCTGGTGCTGACTTCCCTCTCCGAGGGAGGAGCCAACGTGATCTCGGAGGCGCTCGCGGTGGGCACGCCGATTGTCAGCTCCCGGATTCCGGGCTCGGTGGGGCTGCTGGGGGCGGATTATGCCGGTTACTTCCCCCCCGGCAGCGAAACGGAGCTGGCCCGGCTGCTGCGGCGGCTGGAAACCGAAGCGAGGCTCTACCGGTGCCTCCAGGAACAGTGCGCGCACCTGGCGCCGCTGGTGGACCCGCGCCGCGAGCGGGCCGCGTGGGAGGCGCTGTTGAATGAGCTGGCGCCGGACGCCGGGATCGAAGCGGGCGATCAAAGCGGCTGATCGAAATGGGTGCTCGAACCGGACCGAAATGGGAGAGGCCGGCCGGAGAGATCCGGGCGGCCTCTTCGCCTTTGCGTCGCCACTCGCGGCTTTCGGCGCGGGCGGGCTCGCGCTATCCCACCAGCTCGCTGATCGCCTCACGGTGGTCCAGCAGATACTGCGGCCGGCCGGTACGGTCTTCCAGCGTGAGATTCTGCACGTCGATGCCCAGGTTGCGGTAGATGGTCGCGAAGACCTCCTGGACGTGGACCGGCCGCTCCGAAGCGGCCTCGCCGAGGCGGTCCGTCGCCCCGATCACCTGACCGGTGCGGATGCCGCCGCCCGCCATGATCGCGCAGCTCACCTGCGGCCAGTGGTCTCGCCCGGCTTCCTTGTTGATCTTCGGGGTCCGTCCGAACTCACCCCAGGCAATTACCGTGACGTCGTCCAGCATCCCCCGCTCTTCCAGGTCATCCACGAGCGCGCTCAGACACTGGTCCAGCTTCGACCCGTGATCGCGCACCAGCTCAAAATTCTGACCGTGGCTGTCCCAGCGGCCGTAGGAGAGCGTCACCGACCGGCATCCAGCTTCGACCAGGCGGCGGGCCATGAGCAGGTGGTCGTTCGCGGTGGGCGCGCCGTCGTACTGATACTTGTACGGCTTTCCCGTCCCGTAGCGCTCCAGGGTTTTCGGATTCTCCTTGCTTAGATCCAGCGCATCCGCGAGCTTGCTGGACGTCAGCAGCTCAAAAGCCGCCTGGTCGGACGCATCCCGCGCCTGCACGGCCAGGCTCGAATCGAGATCCCGCCGGTGCGCGTCCAGGACGTTCAGGAGGCGGCGGCGGTCATGGAGCCGCTCCAGGGAGATTCCCTGAAGCGTGATGACGTTCCGCTCCTTGCCGAGCGCGTTGGGCTGGAAGGGCGCATAGGCGGGACCGAGAAAACCGGGGCCGCCGGGCTCCGACCACTCCATGTGCTGCGTGGGAGCGGCCAGGCCGATCGAGGGCGGCACGGCGCGGTCGATCGGGCCTTGAACCTTGGCCAGTACGGAGCCGATGGACGGATAGCCGCCCTGATCCGAGAGGGCGCGGCGCGGCCATCCGGTCAGGCACTGGTATCCGTCGTGATCGCCATTGCAGCCGACCACCGAGCGGATCACCGCGAACTTATCCATCCGTGCGGCGATCTTCGGAAAGACCT
>CAYQDT010000244.1:0-6074 GCA_964416225.1 uncultured bacterium | reverse complement strand
GCGTGCCAGGCGCTGGTGCTGGTGCCGACCCGCGAGCTGGCGCGCCAGGTGGGAGAAGACGCCGAGCTTCTCTGCACGGCGGCCGGCCTGCGCAGCACCGTGGTCTACGGGGGCGTCGGCTACGGCGAGCAGACGGCGGCGCTCAAGGGCGGCGCGCAGATCGTGATCGGCACTCCGGGGCGGGTGCTCGACCACCTGCTGAAGCGCACGTTCCGGCTCGATCAGCTCCGGATGCTGATCTTCGACGAGGCGGACCGGATGCTCTCGATGGGCTTCTATCCGGACATGAAGCAGCTCCAGCGCTACCTGCCGGCGCGGGGTCTCCAGGCCTCGATGTTCTCCGCCACCTTCCCCGGCTATGTGCTGAACACCGCCCGCGAGTTCATCCGGGAGCCGGAGTTCCTCACCCTGAGCCACGGCCAGGTGCATGTCTCGGACGTGGAGCACGTCTTTTACCTGGTCCCCGGGATGGACAAGGACCGCACCCTCGTCCGGCTCATCGAGCTGGAGAACCCGGCCTCCGCCATCATCTTTTGCAACACGAAATCCCGGGTGCACTACATCACCACGGTCCTCCAGCGCTTCGGCTACGACGCCGACGAGCTGAGCGCCGATCTCTCCCAGCGGGACCGGGAGCGGGTGCTGGCGCGGGTTCGCGCGGGGACCCTGCGGTTCCTGGTGGCGACCGATGTGGCGGGCCGCGGGATCGATATTCCCGAGCTTTCCCACGTCTTCCAGTACGAGCCGCCGGAAGATCCGGAGGCGTACATCCACCGCGCCGGACGCACCGGGCGCGCGGGGGCCAGTGGGGTGGCGATCTCCCTGGCAAGCGAGATCGAGCGCCTGTCCCTGAACCGGATCGCGAAGCGGTTCGGGTTCGAGATCCAGGAGCGGCCGCTCCCCACGGACGCGGACGTGGAGGCGGTGGTGTCCCAGCGGCTCACCGCGATGCTGGAAGCGCGCCTTCGGGTGCGGGATAAGCTGCACACGGAGCGCAGCCTCCGGTTCGTCTCGCTGGCCCGCAGCCTGGGGGAGAGCGAGGACGAGGTGGCGATCATCTGCATGCTGCTGGATGACTACTACCAGGAGACGCTCCACGCCCCCCTCGCGCAGCCGCCCGCTCCGCCCGAAAAGCGCGAGAAGGCGCGGGGCCCGAAGCCGAAGAGCGAGCGAGCACCCGCTGAACGGACGCCCGCGGCAGCGGCACCGGGTGACCCGAAGTCCGTCGAGCCGGCCCCCGCCGAGCGGGCGGCGGCAGGGGCGAAGCCCGCTCCCGAGACCCCGGCCGAAGCGGAGCCCGTCCAGGCGCCGGCACCGACCGATAGGGCGCCCGCTGCCGCGGCACCGGTTGAAACGAAGCCGGTAGAGGAGGCGCCGGCGGAAGCGAAGCCCGCAGAGGAGGCAGCGGCGGAAGGGAAGCCGGCAGCGGCGCCGGCGGGGCGGGCCAAAAGAGCGCCGGGCAAGCCCAAGGCCGCGGTAAAAGCGGCGGCACCGGCTGAAAAGGCACCGGCTGAAAAGGCACCCGCAAAAAAGGCACCGGCTGAAAAGGCACCGGCCGAAAAGGCGGCGACACCGGTTGAAAAGACGGTGCGCGAAGAGGCGCCGGCTGGAAAAGCGCCGACCGGGGAGGCGCCCGCCGGGGAAGCGCCTGCTTCCGACGGGCGGATCCGCCGGTGGAAAGCCCCCCGCTCAACGTAGAGGCACGGGCGCCGGGGCCGCGCTCCCTCTGCCGGTCCCGCGCCCTGCTCGCACGTTTTCCGCCGGCGCCTGCTTCGAGATGTCCGAACCGGAACGCGCATCCACCTTCCACATCGGCTGCGCCGGATGGAGCCTGCCCCGCGCGCTGCAGAGCCGCTTCCCGGAGGCCGGCAGCCACCTGGAGCGGTACGCCGCGCGCCTGCCGGCGGTGGAGATCAACTCCTCCTTCTACCGTCCGCACCAACCCGCCACCTATCGCCGCTGGGCGGAGAGCGTACCGCCGGAATTCCGGTTCTCGGTGAAGGTTCCGCGGGAGATCACCCATCAGCGGCGCCTGCGCGACCCCGAGCCGCCGCTCGACCGGTTCCTCTCGGAGGCCGCCTCGCTGGGTGATCGTCTCGGGTGCCTGCTGATCCAGCTTCCTCCGAGCCTCGTCTTCCAGCCCGGGGTCGCGGAGGCGTTCCTGGACGCCTTCCGGCAGCGCTGGGAGGGATCCGCCGTCCTGGAGCCCCGCCATCCAACCTGGCTCACCCCGGAGGCCGAGCACCTGCTCCAGGCACGGCAGATCGGTCGGGTGGCCGCCGACCCCGCCCCGGCGCCCGGAGCGGGCGATCCGGGCGGCTGGCCGGACATCCTCTATTTCCGGCTGCACGGCAGCCCGCGGATCTACTACTCGAACTACGACGAGGCGTACCTCGACGCGCTCGCCGCGAGGCTGGAGACGGCGGCCCGCGCCGGGGTGCCCGTGTGGTGCATCTTCGACAACACGGCCGAGGGCGCCGCGACGGCGAATGCCCTGTCCCTGCTGGAGCGGCTCTCCAAGCGGCGCGGCGCGTAAAGCGCGCCCGGGAAGACGCCTTGGCCGCGATCCGGGGAGGTCCCGCACCTTCGGAAGGTGCCCCGCCGGCTGGCTCGTCTTGGGCTCGCAGAGCCGGCACCCCTCGAAGCATAGGACGCGGTGACCTCGCTGGGCCCGGCCAGGCCGTGGCTCCGCAGCAGCGCCATGACCCGCCGCTCGTTCTCCCGGCCCGGCCCGGATCGGGTATCGCCGTATCGGCTCATTCCCGTCGCGGTGGAAGAGCCTGCCGCCCCCCTGGAGCGTGCCTTCCCGGATCAGCTCCTGAAAAACGCCCCCGGGCGTGAAGCGGTGCGGACCCGGACGAAGGGCCCCTTTCAGAGACGTCCGTGCCGTTCAATAGCCGCCGCGAGCACCGGCAGCAGGTCGTCGCTGTTGAGAAGCTGGAAGCTCCCGAGCCCACCGCCGGCTCAACTGACCGGGAGGGGCAGGGTCAAGACGCATCCCGCGCGGTGGCCCGGACCGGCCCCGCATGCAGCCCCGCCAGGCCGCGTGCGACCGCCCGGCCGGGAGCCGCCGGAAGCAGCCGGCTCCGCGGGCGGAACCCCTGCTCGACCCCACCCCAGGAACTCGACCGGTCGGAAACACGGTATTCGAAAGAACAGCTAAAGATGCGGTGTGGGGACGATTTGGCCGGAAGCCACATCCCCGAACGGCACGCCGAAGGGAAAAGGCGAGGGCGGAAGAATATTTGGTAGGAAGAACATTCGGGTGAAAGGACGCGCGGCGACGACAAGAAACCGCGCTCTCCATCCTCTCCCCTCTCCGTGTCTCCGTGGTGAGAGTTCCGGTCCCTCTGGGGCTCTCCGTGGTGCGTAAGCCAGCTTTTGCCGGCGACCCGCGCCCGAAGGCGCCCCGTTAACGGACCTCCGATTCGGCTTAAGATCCTCTAATTCCCAACTCATAATCTTTCTCAGCCGCTTCTCCGCCGGCCTTACGTTCCTGTCGGCCATCACCGCGTTCTTTACCCGGGCTTCATCTTCCCCGGCTACACTCCCATTGCCGGCTCGTCCGGACCGGGTGCCCGGGGCGCCCCGTCCCCAACCGGAACGGCAAGCCCGGACGTCTACGGAAGCAGCGGCGGCCCGGCAGCGGTAGGAGTCTCCGGAGCGCGCTGCGCTCCTAAAGGAGTGTGTGATGCGTTTTTCGATCCGGACCGGCTCCTTCCCGGTCACGCTCGCTCTGGCCGCCAGCATGGGCCTCGGCTCCCTGGCAGCCATGCGGACGGACGCCCAGGGCCGCCCCGCGCTGGTCCGGCTTCCCGGCCACGTCCCGTCCGCCCGATTCGTGGCGCGCCGGGTGAGCGCGGTCGCCGCGAGCGAGCGGGTGGACCTGGCGCTGACCCTGCCGCTCCGGAACCAGGACGAGCTGGAGAGCCTGCTCACGCACCTCTACACCCCCGGAGACCCGCGCTACGGCCAGTTCCTCTCCCCCGAAGAGTTCTCGGCCCGCTTCTCCCCCACGCCGGCGCAGTATGAGGCGGTGGCCGCCTACGCGCGGGCGCTCGGCCTCACCGTCACCGGCCGGCACGCCAACCGGGTCCTGCTGGACGTCGCCGGTCCGGCCGCCGTGGTGGAAGCAGCCTTCAGCACGCAGCTGACGCGGTTCCAGGCGCGAGACGGCCGGATCTTCCGCGCGCCGGAGGCGGAGCCCGCCATCCCGGCCGCGCTGGCCGGGACGATCACCGGCGTGGCGGGCCTCGTCGACCTGGCCCGCCGGCCCCACTTCATCCGGCGGGCGGACGCGCCCGCGGTGGGCGCCCGCGCGGCGGGAGGCATCTCTCCCCGGGTCGGCACCGGTCCCGGAGGCGGGTTCGCGCCGGCGGATATCCGGAGCGCCTACAACCTCACCGGCACCGGGCTGGACGGTACCGGACAGGTGCTGGCGCTTTTCGAGCTGGACGGCTACAACGCCACGGATATCAGCACCTACGCCACGCAGTTTTCGCTGCCGAAGGTTCCGCTGCAAAACATCCTGATCGACGGGGCTTCCGGCGCCGCGGGATCCGGCGCGGATGAGGTGACGCTGGACATCGAGCTCCAGATGGCGCTGGCTCCCAACGCCGGCAAGATCATGGTCTATGAAGGTCCGAACACGGACGCCGGCGTGCTGGACACCTACAACCAGATCGCGCTGGACAACGCCGCGAAGTCCGTCAGCACCTCCTGGGGGCTGGATGAGCTCTCGAACACCAGCAGCTTCCTGAACAGTGAGGCGACCATCTTCAAGCAGATGGCCGCGCAGGGACAGTCGATGTTCGCCGCGGCGGGCGACGCCGGCGCGTATGACAACGGAAACACCCTGAGCGTGGATGATCCGGCCTCGCAGCCGTACGTCACCGGGGTCGGCGGAACCCAGTTGAGCACCACCGCCACCCAGGGATGGCAGGGGGAGACCACCTGGAACGCCGGCTCGCCCTCCAAGGGCGGAGGCGGCGGCGGGATTAGCGCCGTCTGGCCCCTCCCGAACTATCAGACCGGCGTGATCTCCGGCGCCGCCAAGGGCTCCACCACGCAGCGGAACGTGCCGGACGTGGCGCTGAACGCGGAGCCGAACACCGGCTACGCCATCTATTCGGGCGGACGGTGGGCCGTCTTCGGGGGCACCTCCTGCGCCGCCCCGCTCTGGTCCGCCTTCACCGCGCTGGTCAACCAGAAGCGGATCAACGCGGGCGGAGCCGTGGCCGGCTTCCTGAACCCGCAGCTCTACAGCCTGGGGAAGACGAAGGGGAGCACGGACTTCCACGACATCGCGGACGGCAGCACGAACCTCTTCTACCCCGCCGTCACCGGTTATGACGACGCCACCGGCTGGGGCACCTTCAACGGCGCCGCCCTCCTCGCCGATCTGGCGACGGTTACGGGCACCACCCAGACCTATTCGATCAGCGGCACCGTGACCCTGAACACGGCCGGCCTGTTCGGGGTGACGGTGAGCGCCGGGGGCATCACCGCGACGACGGCTTCGAACGGAGCCTATTCCATCTCCGGGCTGACTGCCGGCACCTACACGGTGAGCGCGGCGCTGGCCGGCTACTCCTTCACGCCCGCGCAGAGCAGCGTGACCGTGGGCCCGAGCCAGACCGGGGTGAATTTCACCGCGGCGGTTGCCACCTATGCGGTCTCCGGCACGGTGACGCTGAACGGGAGCGGGCTCTCCGGGGTGCGGCTTAGCGCAGGCGCAGCGACGGCCACCACGGCCGCGGACGGCACGTACTCCCTCTCCGGGCTGAACGCCGGCAGCTACACGATCACCGCGTCCCGGGCCGGCTACACCTTCACCCCGGCATCCCGCGCGGTGACCCTCGGGCCGAGCCAGAGCGGGATCGACTTCACCGCGGCCGCCAACCCCACCTACACCATCTCGGGGCAGGTCACGGAGGGCGGAAGCGGGTTGTCCGGAGCCACCGTCTCCACGAGCGGCATCTCGGCCGGCACCGCCGCGGACGGCACGTATACCCTCACCGGGCTCACCGCGGGCACCTACAGCGTGGCCGTTTCCAAAGGCGGCTATTCCTTTA
>CAYQDT010000243.1:0-6076 GCA_964416225.1 uncultured bacterium | reverse complement strand
CGCGCGTCCACGTGGGAATCCCTGGGTCAGGTGCTCGTATCCCGCGCCACGGAGCCGTCCCTGCCGGAGGCCGAGGCCGCCTACCGGAGGGCCGTGGAGCTGGATCCCGGAGCGCCGCAGCTTCACCAGGAGCTCGGCCAGCTCTACTTCCGGCGCGGAGAGTACCGCCGCGCCGGAGATGAGCTGCGCACGGCTCTCAAGATCCACCCGCTGCTCCGAGCGGCGTATCCGGCGCTCATTCAGTGCTGCCTCCGCCTGGGAGAGAAGCGGGAGGCGGAGCGGCTCACGGCGTCCTACCGAGCCATCGACGAGATGGATCTCAGCACCGCCCCCCTGGAATACACGGTCGACGCGATGCCCGGCAACACCACCGCGCGTCTGAAGCTGGCGCGTCTCTACCTGCGCTACCACCGGCCGGACCTGGCTTCCGCGCAGCTGGACCGCATCCTGGAGCTCAATCCGGACCAGGTGGAAGCCCTGCGGCTCCGCGGCCTGCTGCCGGCGAGGCGCGAGCCATGACGGCCCGCGGCTGCGCTCGGTTAACGCTGCTCCTGGGCCTCGCCGCCGCGACCGGGATGGGCTGCCGGCCGCCCTCCACGGCTCCCGGAGCGGAAGCCGCGGCCGCGCCGCGCTCCGGGGTCTGCTTCACCGAAGTGTCCCGGGAGCTGGGGCTGAGCTTCCGGTGGAAGACCACCCATTCCTCTCCACTCAACATCCTGGAGATCAGCAGCGCCGGCGCCGGATTCATCGATTACGATCAGGATGGCTGGCCGGACATCCTCCTGGTCGGCCCGGAGCGCTGCGCCCTCTTCCACAACGAGCAGGGACGGCGCTTCCGCGACGTCACGGCGGAGGTCGGGCTGGACCGCCTGGTGGGCCGCTGGCATGGCTGCGCGGTGGGAGACGTTGACAACGACGGCTGGCCGGATCTCCTGATCACCGGCTACCAGCGCCAGGCGCTGCTCCGGAACGAGCACGGGCGGCGGTTCACGGAAGTGACGGAGCAGAGCGGGATCCACTCTCCGTCCTGGGGAACCAGCGCCAGCTTCTTCGATGCGGACGGCGACGGCCGGCTGGACCTGCTGCTGGGGAGCTACGTGCACTTCGGCCCCGGCGCGCCGGAGTTTATGAGCCGCGGCGGCGTCCCGATCACGCTCGGTCCGGATGCGTACGCCGCGGAGAAGCTGCGGTATTTCCACAACCTCGGCGGCTTCCGCTTCCGGGAGGAGACGCGCCAGGCCGGCTTCCACGTTACCCGCGGGAAGACCTTCGGCACCGCCGTCTCCGACTTCAACGGGGACGGACACCCCGATGTCTACGTGGCCAATGACGAGATGCCCGGCAACCTCTTCGTGAATGACGGCCGCGGCCACTTCACGGACCGGGGCACCGAATCCGGGACCGCCCTCTCTGGCAGCGGCCGGCGGCAGGGTGGGATGGGGGCGGCCTGGGGAGATTACAACAACGACCTGCGTACCGACCTGGTCGTCACCACCTTCACCCAGGAGCCCAAGTGCCTGTATCGCAATGACGGGCTGGGGCTCTTCACGGAGTGCAGCTACCCCGCGCAGCTCACGCAAAACATCCTTCCGCTGGTGGGATTCGGCGTCGCCTTCCTGGACGCGAACCGGGACGGCTACCTGGATCTCGCCATGGCCAACGGCCATGTGGAAGACCTCATCCACCAGGTCGACGCCTCCAGTGACTACCCGCAGCCGCTCAAGCTGTTCCTCAACCGAGGCGGGCAAACGTTCGTCGATGCGTCGCTCACCGCCGGCGACGGGTTCCGGCGGTCGATCGTCGGCCGCGCGCTCGCCGTGGCCGACTTCAACAATGACGGCGCGCCGGATCTGCTGGCCGCCGATCTGGAAGGCGCGCCCGTGCTCTTGCGAAACGACTCGCCGCCCGGTCCGCATTGGCTGGGGCTGGACCTCCGGGGCGGCAGGCAGAGCAACCGGATGGCCATCGGTGCGCGGGTGGTGCTCACCACCGATTCCGGAAGCCAGCTCCGGGAGGTCCACACGGACGGCAGTTACCTGTCGGCGCACGATCCCCGCGTGCTGTTCGGTCTGGGCAGTGCGGCGGAAATCCGGGAAGTCCGGCTCCGGTGGCCCAGCGGCCGCCTCCAGGTTTTGCGCGGATTGCAGGTCGACCGGTATTACACGGTGCAGGAGGGAGAGGCCCCCACGCCGCAGCGCTTCCGCTGAAGCGGTCCCGCGAGCAGCCTGGCCCGATCTCGAGGCGCGCCCGGCCAGGGAAGGGGCGCGGGAGAGGGCTGGCCGTCTTCCCGGGGCCTGCTTCCGGCCGGTCCTCCTCGCCGGCGTCGGAGAGCGCCGGCGAGGACGACCCGGAGGTCACTTGCCGCCGGGGGAGTTCGGGGCGCTGGTCCCCGCGGTGTTGCTCATCGGATTTCCCGGATTTGGACCGTTTTGCTGCATGATCCGCGTGGACGAATCGCCGCCGGCGGGCGGCGCGGTATCCCCGCATCCGGAAAGCAGCAGGGTTGAGACCGCGATCACTCCAGGTAGTAGCACAAGCCGGTTCATGCTGGTGACCCTTTCGACGTGCTCGAGTACCACAGCGGCTGCCATCCGACATGCCTGAAGCCCGCAGCGGAAGGAACGGCTCTCCGAGCATCCGGCAGCTTGCTGTAGGCGTTCCACCGCCTCCGGACGGACCCCTTCTTCCGATCTTCCGTCGGGAGACGGAGGGTCCCCTCGGCCCGCAGACACGGACCGGAGCCCTCCGTCACCTCCAGGGGAAGCCGGCCGTTCAGGCACCGGCCCCGCGCGCGGGCCGGCGGGGGGCTACTTCGCCCGGTAGCCGCGCCAGACCCACTCCAGCGCCGCCGGCAGCGTCTCCCGGACCACGCGGCCGTCCACGTGGCCGGAGTCCCGCGCGAAGAGGAACTGGTAGTGGTATCCCTTCTGCTTCAGGGCCTCGGCCATCCGGATGTTCGCCAGCGGCCAGTTGTGGTACGTCGACTCCGGGTCCCGGTACCGGAGATCCTGCTCCCCCACGTGCATCCAGATCCGCAGCGGCTTGCGCTTGCTCTCGCGGATGAAATGGTCGTGGTATTCCCAGGCGCCGTGGAGGGAGTCCGGGTTCGGCGGCCACTGCTGATTCACGAAGGTGCCGGAGTAGGAGACCACGCGGTGGTACAGGTCCGGGTGGAACCAGGCCATCGTGAAGGCGCACGCGGCGCCGGAGCTCCCGCCCATGGTCATGCGCCCGTCCGGATCCTTCGTGAAGGTGACGTGGTAGTCCCGCGAGATCCGGGGCAGGACTTCCGCCTCGATGAACTCCGCATACTTGCCGGAGACCGTGTCATATTCCAGGCCGCGCTCGCTCCCCTGGGCATCGCCGCCTCCGGAGTTGATCATCACCGCCACGAGCGCCGGGAGACGGTGGTCGGCAATCATGTTGTCCAGAATGGTGGGCAGCTCGCCCGCGCCCATGCTGTCCTGCGAGACGAGGAACGGCGCGGGCGTTCCAGGCACGTACTGGTTCGGAACGTACACCGTCACGTTCCGCTGGTACGGGACGATCTGACCGAGGACGGCCTTGCTGATGCCCGGGTAGAACTTGCTCTCCGTCGAGCTCATGGTGAAGTGGTACACCTTCCCCTTGGGCACGTTCTCCCGGGGAGTGAGCTCAGGCGCGTTCTTATACGGAGGACCCACCACATAGTCCCCCTGATCGGCCTTGGGCGACCACGGGGTGAACTTGCTGAAGTCGACCGGCGGAGCCTGCGAGTCTTGGGCGGCGGCGATCCCCGTGCTCGCCGCGGCCAGGCAAAAAATTGCGATGTAACTGATCGATTTTACGTTCATCGGATCCTCCGGAGCTCCTGTTCGGTCGCCGCGGAAGCAGCTCCTCTGCCCGCTTCCCGGCGCGGCCCGGCTCGCGGCCCCCGGCACGGGCGGCCGGGTCGGGAGGCTGCGCCGTGGAGCCCGCCCCCGCACCCCGATGGGCTTCGCGGGCAGGACTTTCGCCGCGCATGACGAATCTCGCTGCAGGACGCTGCCCGCCGCGGAGTGCCATGTTACCGCCGAAAGCCCTCGCCTCCGCTCGTCTCGCCGCCCTGCTGACGGCGGTGACGGCCGTGGCCGCGACTCCCGCGGCGCCGCGCCCCACTGTGCCGCCGGCGGCCGTACGCGCGCCGGCCGGCGGTGAAGCGTTCTTCGAGACGAAGGTCCGGCCGGTACTCGTGAAGCGCTGCGGCTCCTGCCACGGTGCCGAAAAACCGGGCGGCGGGCTCAGGCTCACCAGCCGCGCGGCGCTCCTCACCGGCGGCGGACGCGGCAGCGCGCTGCGGCCCGGGTCACCAGAGGAAAGCCTGCTGCTGCGGGCGGTGACGTACGCGGACCCGGCCCTCAAGATGCCGCCGGGCGGGCGGCTGGCCGAGGCGGAGATTGGCGCGCTGCGAGCGTGGATTCGCGCGGGCGCCCCCTGGCCGGCGGAGGGGAAGGGCGGAGGCGACGGCCCGCTCTGGTCCGCGCAGCCAGTGCACATGCCGGCCATCCCCGGGGTCGGCCGCCCGGAATGGGTGCGGAACCCCATCGACGCATTCATCCTCCACGGGCTGGAGCGGCACGGAATGCGGCCGGCGCCGCCGGCCTCCAGGCGAGAGCTGATTCGCCGCGCCACCTTTGACCTCACCGGGCTGCCCCCCACTCCGGAAGAGGTGGATGCCTTCCTCGCGGACGCGCGGCCCGACGCCTATGAGCGGCTGGTCGACCGGCTCCTGGCCTCACCCCGCTACGGGGAGCGGTGGGCCCGCTACTGGCTGGACCTCGTGCGCTACGCGGACAGCAACGGATATGAGCGGGACGCCGAAAAGCCGTACTCCTGGAAGTACCGGGATTACGTCATCGCGTCGCTGAACCGGGACAAGCCGTACCACCGCTTCGTGGTGGAGCAGCTCGCCGGGGACGAGCTGCCGGACCGCTCCGAAGAGACGGTGACGGCTACCGGCTTTCTGCGGCTGGGCACCTGGGACGACGAGCCGAACGACCCGGTCGACTACCAGTATGAGCGGCTGGACGACCTGGTCCACGTCACCAGCACCGCCTTCCTCGGGCTGACGGTCCGGTGCGCGCGCTGCCACGACCACAAGTTCGACCCGATCCCGCAGACGGACTACTACGCGCTCGGGGCGGCCTTCTGGGGCGGGTACGTGCAGCCCGGCGACGGGAAGCTGCTCGGAGGACCGCCGCCGGAGCGACTCGGCTATCCCGTGCTCGGGTTCACGGACCGCGGCCCGGAAGCCCCGCCGCTGCGCCTGCTCGCGAGCGGCGATCCGAAACGCCCGGGGCCGGTTGTTCCGCCCGGCTATCTCTCCCTCGTGCCGCAGCTCCGACACGTCCCGTCGCCCCCGCCTCCGGGAGCGACGACCACCCATCGGCGGCTCCAGCTTGCCGGCTGGATTGTGGATCCGCGCAACCCGCTCACCCCGCGGGTGCTGGTGAACCGGATCTGGCAGGGGCACTTCGGCGAGGGTCTGGTCCGCACGCCGAACAATTTCGGCCGGAAGGGCAGCCCGCCCACCCATCCGGAGCTCCTCGACTACCTGGCGGCGACCTTCATCGCTCCGGAGCCCGCGCTCCCGGGAGCCCGGGCCGCCGCGCCGCCGGGGCCGGCGTGGTCGCTCAAGCGCCTCCACCGCCTGATCATGCTCTCTTCCACCTACCGGATGGCCTCCGTCCATCCGCTGGAGGCGGAGTATTCCCGCCGCGACCCCGCCAACGAGGGGTGGTGGCGCTTCAATCGGCGCCGGTTGGATGCCGACGCGCTCCGGGACGCGCTGCTCTCCGTGAGCGGGCAGCTCAACCCGCAGATGGGCGGGCGCGGCTTCACCCCGGCCGTCAACCGCGCGGCCCTGGAGGGGTTGAGCCGCAAGGGCGCCGAGTGGGCCGTTTCGCCGCCGGAAGAGCAGCATCGCCGGAGCATCTACATGTTCCTCAAGCGGGCGCTGATCATGCCGTTCATGACCGCCTTCGACTTCGGCGACACCACGCAGCCGGGGGCAGCGGGCCAACCGTCAGGTTCATGATGTGTCCACGCTATCGGTACC
>CAYQDT010000242.1:0-6076 GCA_964416225.1 uncultured bacterium | reverse complement strand
TCACCCAAAGGAGCAGGAAGGCAACCGCCAGCAAGACGTGCTGGGCGGCGCGGGTAACGGCGCGAAACTCTCTTCTCTGGGGCGGATCGTGCATCGAGCGGCGGATCTGGAGCGGACGGTATCGACGGTAAGCTCTTCCCAGCGCCGTTCAAAGCGGGGCGGCCCGAACCCTCCTCGCGCGGTCCGAGCACCCCCTTCCGCGGGGCGCCGCTCCGTCGGCACCGGGGAGGGGCCGGGGAGAGGCAGGATTGAGTCCTGAGCGTGGATGCGGTAGAATAGGGCGTTGGAGACGCACCCAGGATTCGGTTCCCAGGTGCCGGAGTACGCCAAATCCGTGTGCGTAGGCCGGCCCGGAACGCGTCTCAATTCTGAATGTCTTATAAGCTCACCCAGAACATCAAACGCCTGGTTGCCGATGAGCGCGGAACGATGATCAAGCCGCACGGCGACCTGCTCCGATTCGCCCTCGCATTTCCAAATACTTATCGCCTGGGAATGTCGAATCTTGGATATCAGCTCGTCTACCGCCTCCTGAACGAGCGCGCGGACACGGTCTGCGAGCGCACGTTTCTACCGGATCCGGCGGATGAAGAGGAGCATCAGCGTTCGCGGACACCGCTTCTTTCCTGGGAGAGCCAGCGGGCGGTCGGTGACTTCGACGTGATCGGGTTTTCTTGCTCGTTCGAGCTGGACTACCTGAACGTGCTCAAGATGCTGGAGCTGGCCGGCGTCCCACTGCTCGCCGAAGAGCGGGACGAAAGTGACCCGCTGGTGATCATGGGCGGCCCCGCCCCGTGGGTGAACCCGGAGGCGGTGGCTCCGTTCATCGATGCCTTCATCATCGGCGAGGCAGAGGGGCTGACGGACCTGCTCATTCCGCCGATCCGGGAATACGTGGACCAGGGACGCAGTCGCGACCGCCGCGAGGTTTTGCGGCGCCTTTCTCAGATCCAGGGTGTCTACGTTCCTTCGCTGTACGATGTCCGCTACGGCGATGACGGGACCATCGCCGAGATCGTTCCGCTCGATGACGCTCCGCTGCCGGTCCGGCGGTGGGTCGCGCGCGATCTGCAAAAGTACAACACCAGCGCCCAGATCGTGACGCCGAACACCGAGTTCAGCAACATGTTCCTTGCGGAGACGGCGCGCGGCTGCGGGCAGGGATGCCGGTTCTGCTTTGCCGGATACGCCTATCGCCCAGTGCGGTACACGCCGCCGGAGCAGCTCGAGACGGAATTCGCCCAGCGGCAGGCAGCGGAGGCCGACCCGGTCCGGGTGGGCCTGGTGGGGAGCTCGCTGACCGACCACAAGCAGCTGGTGCAGATCACCACAAGTCTGGCGCGAAAGGCCTCCGGAGTTTCGCTGGCGAGCATCCGCGCGGACAACCTGAGCGAGTCCGTGGCCTGCGCGATCGGCGAGGCGGGCCAGAAGACGATCACTATCGCACCCGAGACCGGCTCCGAGCGGCTGCGCTACATCGCGCGCAAGCACGTCACGGATGAGGACGTCTACACGGCGGCGCGGCGCTGCGCGGAAAACGGCGTGGAGCGGATCAAGCTGTATTACATCGTGGGACTGCCGTGCGAGCGGGAGCACGACCTCCTCTCCATCGCGGCCCTTTCGGACGGCGTGGTGAAGGCGGGCAGCTTCCGAAAGGTCACGCTCACCCTGCATCCGTTCGTGCCCAAGCCGCATACGGCCTACCAGTGGGCGGGCTCCGCGCCCGCGGCGGAGGTGGAGCGGCGCCTCAAAGCCGTCGGCAAGGCCGTCCGCCACGCGAACCCGCGGCTCGAGTTCACCGTAGACAGCGTCCGCGGCTCCCACGTGCAGGGGGTCCTCTCCATGGCGGACCGCCGGGTGGCGAAGGCACTGCTGCTGGCCCACCGGAACGGTGGGAACTGGAAGAACGCGTTCCGAGAAGCGGGGATCGATACGGACTGGTACGTGTGCCGGCCCCGCTCGTTCGAAGAGATCCTCCCGTGGGAGCACATTACCCTGGGCGTGAAGAAGGAGTATCTCTGGCGCGAGTGGCAGCGGGCGCTGGACCTGGATCGGCAGACTGCGGAGATCCCAGGATGGCGCTTCGGCGCGCACGGCGCCACGCCCGAGGGCGGGGACGCGGCCCAGAAGCAGCTCGAGTACGCGGCCTGGAGATAGGCCCGCTGGCAAGGATCCGGCTCCCTGAGACCTCTCGGAGGCGATTGTGTCCGACGACGTAGTGGGCGGTTGCATCCGGCGGGTTGCCGGCAACATCTCCTGGTTTGAGCCGCTGGAGCCGCTGGCGGGCATCGGGCACGTGGTGATGACGACGCGCACCGGCGGCCTCAGCCGGGAGCCCTATGAATCACTGAACCTCGCGCTCCATGTCGGCGACGTCGACGAGCGCGTGCGGCTGAACCGGAAATCCTTGATTCGCGCCCTGGATCGCCGCCTGCTGGAGCCGGTGGTGGGTGACCAGGTGCACGGCGCCACCGTCCGCCACGTGGGAGAGCTGCACGCCGGGACGCGTTGGCAGCAGAACGAGAAGGCGCTGACGGAAACGGACGCCCTGATGACCGCCACGCGCCGCCTTCCGCTGGTGACGCTGGTGGCGGATTGTCTCCCGCTGGCGCTGGTGGACCCGGAGCGAGGGGTGGCCGCGGCGGTCCATGCGGGCTGGCGCGGCCTGGCCGACGGCATCATCGAGAGCACGCTCGAGGGGATGCGCGAGACGTGGGGAACCAGTACCGCGGATGTGGTGGCGTGGCTTGGGCCCTGTGTCGGGCCATGCTGCTATGAGGTAGGTCCGGAGGTGGCTCAGCACTTCCCAACGTCCTCGGAAGGGGCGGAGGGGGATCGCGCCCGGCTTTCGATCCGGCACGCCGCGCGGAGCCGGCTTCGCCTCGCGGGTCTGCTGGACGAGAACCTGGCCGGCTTGGACCTGTGCACCGCCTGCCACCCGGAGCTGTTCTTCAGCCATCGCCGCACCACCCGGGAGGGCGGTACCACGACGGGCCGCCAGGCGCTCATGGTCTGGCTGGAGCCGTCCGTCTCCACCGTTTAATCGGGGAGCCGGGCGGGCGCTCGGCCGCGCGGAAGGGGACCGAGCGCCGCCGTCGAAGCTTAAGGCGGTGGGCGCCATCCCTGCCGCGCCGGGAGTCGGCGGCCGTGGCGTGGACGGCCGCTTCCCGATCACCCTCTGCTTCCGGATCACACCCCGTTTCCGGACTCCGCTCTGCTTCCGCCTTAGAGAATCTGCTTGATCACGCTCGACCCATCCGGTACGCTCCAACGCTCCGCCCTGCTGGCGGTCGGCTCCGGCATCCTCTGGGCGCTGCTTGCCGTGTGGCTGATCTTTGTGGGGGCGACGCTGCTGCCGCCGCGGCTCTCCGTGAAGGAGATCTGGCCGGAATGGCGGCGGAAGCGAATGATCTGGGCGGGCAGCCTGATTGCAACGGTGCTGGGGGCCGCATGGACGGCCGAGTGGCTGCTCCGGAACGTGGCTCTCAAGGATCTCTTCTGGCTGAACCGGGTGCGGGACATGGGCCTGATCTGCCGGACCGGGGTCGGAACCGGCTACCTCCTGGTCCTGGCGCTCTTCACGGTGGGAGCGCTGCTCCGGAAGCGGGCGCGCCGGTCCGGGTGAGCTCCGGGTGGCGAACGGGGCCGGCGAGGCTGTGCCGCCCGGAGCGGAAGAACGGCTCTCAGCCGCCCCTTCCACTCCGTCCGGGACCACCGGACCCCTCCCGCATTCGCCCGGGCTATTTCAGGTGCACGCGGTCGCCGACCTTCGGGGCTCCCGCGCCGCTGAACGTGCCGACGGCCGAGTTTTCATCCACCTCGGTGATCTTCACGGTGCCCACCGCTTCCGTCACCTGGCGGAGCACCTTTCCCGTGTCGGGGTCCTTCACTTCCCGGACGACCCGCTCCACGGTGAGCGTGTCTCCCACGGCCACGCCCGCGGCCTTTCCGACGTTGAGGATCAGCTTCCCGGCGTCCACGTCGGCCACCCGGCCGTTCACCTCGATCTTAGCCGTCCCCAGCTTGCCTTCCGACTTGATCAGCTCCGCGGAGAGCTCCTCGATGCACTTTCGGGTCGCCTCGCCCACGATCGTCTGCTGAAAGTTGCTGCTGCCCATGTCGATTCCCGCAGCGCCGAAGGCCCCGCCCGCGCCGCCGGCGCCGAAGCCGGAGAAGCTCTCGCGCTTCGATTCGCCCTTTCCGGTGGCGACGGCCAGGATCTCGCCGGTGGTCGTGTCGATCATGCGGGCGTCGACCACCACGATTGCCTTGCTCTTCTTCTTTCCCAGCCCAAGGCCGCCGAATGCGCCGCCGAGAAGCCCTCCCGCGCCGCCGACTTTGATGCTCTTGTCGTCGAATCCGAACTGCGTCACGCTGCCGACGATGATGGCCTGGACCCCAAGCACCTTGCCGGCCTGTGCCGCGGCTTTGGGGTCCGTCCGGCCGCCCTTCCCAAGGTCCTGCTCCCCGAGTACTTCGGCCAACCGCTTCCGCTCCACCACGGAGTAAGTGCCGTCCTTCACCAGGTTGGTCACCACGAGCTCCGAGATGCCCTTGCCGACGTCCCAGTCCCCGCTCCACCATCGGGAGACGGTGCCGAAATCGAAATCCATGATCGCAATGCGCTTCCTGGGGCTTGCGGAGGCGGCCGCCGCCGGGGGAGTGGCAGACAGCACGGACGTCAGTAGCAGCAATGCGGATAGCCAGAGCTTGCTTTTCATTCGGGACTCCTTCATTGGATTTGGGTCGCGTGGAAACCGCCGCGCGGTTCGGGGAGACGGGCCGCGCGCGGGGGGATCCGCCGGGCGGTTCTCGATCGGCCTGGCCTGCTCCTGCTCGAACGCTATCCCCGCACCGGGAGTCGTGCCCGTGGCGGGCGCCACCCCGCACCTGTGAGGCACCTCACGGTGAGCCCAGACGGTCCGAGGGGGGAACGCCGAGGGGTCGGGAGCGTCGACGGTCCACCGTACCGGACCCGGAGGCGCGCGGCGGGGAGACCCAGGCGGAATCCGGCGCGGAGGGACTCCGGGGAGCGTCGGTGACCCGCGGAGCAAAAAGGGGCCTAGCCGCGGCGGAGCCCCTTCCGTATTTGAGCCTCGGTCTCGACCGTGGCTCCACAAGGTAGGGCGGCGGTTACTCGAAGACCACCAGCAGGTCTCCCGTGTCCACGCGCGTTCCGGGGGTAACCAGGACGTCTTTGATACGCCCGGTGATCGGGCTGTTGACGTACATCTGAACCTTCATCGCTTCCATCGCGACGAGGAGCGCGTCTTTCTCGACGCTCTGGCCCGCCTTCACCGGGACCTCGACGACGGCGCCCGGCATCGGGGCACCCACGTGGTGGAGGTTGTCGGGGTCCGCCTTCGGGTGGCGCTTCACGGAAGCGGTCGCGGAGCGGTCCGGAATCGTCACCTCGCGCGGGTGGCCGTTCAGCTCGTAAAAAAGGGTGACCATTCCGGCCGCGTCCGGCTCCGTCCGCGCGATCAGCTTGATGAAGAGGGTTTTGCCCGCCTCGATTTCGATCTCGGTTTCCTCGCCCGGCTCCATCCCATAGAGGAAGACCGGCGTCGGGACCGGGCTGACGTCCGAGTACTTCCGCCGATGGGCCGTGAAGTCGGTGTACACCTTTGGGTACATCAGGTAGGAGAGCATGCCGGTGTCCCGGGTCTTCCGCTCCAGCTTGCGCTCCAGCTCTTCGCGGACGCCGGCAAGATCCACCGGGGCCAGGTGCTCGCCGAGGCGGCCCTCAACGGGTGTCCGGCCCTTGAGAATCGCCTGCTGCAGCTCGGCGGGGAAGCCGCCCTCCGGGTAGCCGATCTCTCCCGCGAACAGGCCGACCACGGATTCCGGCCACTGAATCTCATCCCGGCGCTGGAGCACGTCTTCCGGAGTGAGGTGGTGGGTGAGCATGTAGAGGGCCATGTCCCCGACTACCTTGCTGGAGGGGGTGACCTTGACGATGTCGCCCAGCATGGTATTCACGACGGCGTACATCCGCTTCAGCTCCGGAAGCCGGTCGCCGACACCCATGGCCTCCGCCTGCGGGCGGAGATTGCTGTACTGGCCTCCGGGAATC
>CAYQDT010000241.1:0-6085 GCA_964416225.1 uncultured bacterium | reverse complement strand
GTTCCGACTCTTGGACGTGCCGCGCGAGGTGGAGGAGCGCGCGAGCGCGCCGCCGCTCGAGGTGGGCCAAGGCCGGGTCGAGTTTCGGCATGTGGATTTCGGCTACGATCCGGACCGGCAGATCCTGCACGACGTCTCGTTCGAGGTGCCGCCCGGGAAGACCGTCGCGATCGTGGGGCCGAGCGGCGCCGGCAAGTCGACCATCAGCCGCATTCTGTTCCGGTTCTACGACGTGCAGAAGGGGCAGGTCCTGATCGACGGCCAGGACATCCGGTCGGTGCAGCAGGCGAGCCTCCGGCGCACCATCGGGATCGTTCCGCAGGACACGGTTCTCTTCGCCGGCACGCTTCGCGATAACATCGCCTACGGGCGGATGACCGCGACGGATGCGGAGATCATCGCGGCCGCGAAAATGGCGAACGCGTGGGAGTTCGTGGACAAGCTGCCGGAGGGCCTGGACACGATTGTCGGCGAGCGCGGCGTGATGCTCTCCGGCGGCCAGCGCCAGCGGATCGCCATTGCGCGGGCGGTGCTGCGCGACCCGCGGATCCTGATCCTGGACGAGGCGACATCCGCGCTGGACACCCACTCCGAGGCCCTGGTGCAGGACGCGCTCCAGCGGATCATGCAGCACCGGACGACCCTCGTGATCGCTCACCGGCTCTCGACGGTGCGAAACGCGGACAAAATCCTGGTGGTGAAGGAGGGACACGTTCTCGAGTCGGGACGGCACGAGGAGCTGCTCGCTCGGGACGGCGTCTACTCGGAGCTGTACCGGACCCAGTTCCGCTGGGACGATGGGGCGTGACTGAGGTGCGAGACCCGCGCTCGCCGGTGAGTGAGGCTCCGGACGCGCTCCGGGTCGGTCCGCCGCACCGGACGCCGGCAGCTTCCCCGGGCAAGCTGATGCCCGTGGCCTACAACCTGGGGCTCTTGCTGCTTAGCCCGCTGCTGGCCCTGTACCTCACGTACCGGCTCGTGATCCGGGGAAAGTCCCGCAGCGGCTTGCCGCAGCGGCTCGGATGGGCCCCTCGGCTGGGCCCGGCTCCGCCGGCGGGGCGCGTGTGGCTCCATGCGGTTTCGGCGGGAGAGGTGGTGGCCGCGGCCGCCATTGCGCGGCGGCTGGCCGATCTGTCGCCGGCCACGGAGGTGGTCATCTCCAGCACCACTCCCGCGGGCCGCCAGCAGGCGGAGCGCCTCATCCCGCAGGCCCGCGCGTGGTTCTACTTCCCCTTCGACTTCCTGCCGTGCGTGGCGCTCGCCTACCGCCGTCTCCGGCCCACCGCCGTGGCCGCCGTGGAGACGGAGATCTGGCCGAACTGGCTCTACCTGGCTCGCGTGTGCCGCATTCCGACCGCGCTCCTGAACGGCCAGTTCGCCGACCGCGGCTTCCGAGGGGCGCGCAAGGCCCGGTGGCTGTATCGCTGGGCGCTCGGGCAGCTCGACACGCTGGCTATGCAGTCCGCGCAGGCCGCGGAGCGGGCGTGCTTCCTCGGCGCGCCCACGGACCGGGTGCGGCTGGTGGGGAACGCTAAATTCGAGCAGGCGGATGCCGTGTCGAACCCCGCGGCTGCCGCGGCCGTGCGCGGACACCTCCGTCTCGACTCCGGCAGGCCGCTCTGGATCGCGGGGAGTACGCACCCAGGAGAGGAGGAGATGCTCCTGGACGCCTTTCAGGTCGCCCGCGGGCAGGAGCCGGAGCTCGCGCTGCTGCTCGCGCCCCGGCACGTGGAGCGAGCGGTGGAGGTCGCCCGGCTGGCTGCGGAGCGGGGCTGGCGGACCGCGCGCCGCAGCGAGACGGCGGGGGCGCCGGCGGAGGTTCTCGTTCTCGACACGATGGGAGAACTGGCGGGACTGTACGCGCTGGCCGACATGGTTTTCGTGGGCGGAAGCCTGGCGCCCATCGGCGGGCACGACATTCTGCAGCCCCTGATTCAGGGCAAGCCGACCTTTTTCGGCCCGCATATGCACAACCAGCAAGATCTGACGCACCTTGCTCTGGCGGCTGGAGCCGCCGTGCAGGTGGCGGACGCGGCGGAGCTGGCCGAAATGGTGCTCCGCGTGCTCCGCGAGCCCGCGCTGGGAGACCGGCTCCGCGCCGCGGGGCGGGAGCTGCTGAGCGCGAACCAGGGCGCAGCGCTGGAATACGCGCGGCTCATCGCCCGGATGGCTCCCCGAGCGTGAACCGGTCCTAGTCGAACAGCCCGCAGCCTGTTACAATTCGCCCGAACCATGGCGCAGCGCACCGGACCCCGCATCCTTATCATCCGCCTCTCAGCGATCGGCGACGTGCTCGTCACGACTCCCGCCGCCCGCGCGCTCCGCGCTGCCTTCCCGGACGCCTACATCGCCTGGGCGGTCGAGCCGAAGTCCGCGGGCTTCCTGGAGGGAAATCCGGACATCGACGAGGTGATCGTGTGGGAGCGCACCACGCGGCCCGTCACCTTCGGATCGCTGCTGCAAATCCGCAAGGAGCTCCGCGCGCGACAGTTCGACTGGGCGATCGACTTCCAGGGGCTGCTCCGCAGCGCCGCGCTGGGCCGGATGAGCGGCGCGCGGCGGATCATCGGGAATCCGAAGAGCAAGGAGTTTGCGCACCTCTTCTATACGGACCAGGTGCCGAAGCCGAAGGACCCCAGCAACCGACAGCGCTGCCTCGACCTGCTCCAGCCGCTGGGAGTCCGAAGCTCGGACCGGCGGATGGTGGTCAACATCCTTCCCGCGGAGCGGGAGGCGGCTGCCCGCGTGCTGCACGCCGAAGCGCTGGATTCCGATGAGCCGTACGTCTGCCTGGTACCGGCCACCACCTGGGACCACAAGCACTGGTATCCGGCACGGTGGGCGGAGCTGGCGGGCATGCTGGGGCGACGGCTCGGCCTGCGGCCGGTGCTGATGGGGTCCCCGGCGGACGTCCTGATGATGGAGGAGATTCAGCGCGCGGCGCCGGTGCGGTGCGCGATAGCGGCCGGCAAGACCTCGCTCAAGGTCGCGGCGGCGGTCCTGGAAGGGGCGGCACTGACGGTCGCGGTGGATACGGCGCTCATGCACGCGTCCGTCGCCGTGGGGACGCCGACCGTGGGCGTGGTTGGGCCCTCCTGGTGGCCGGGCTTTCAGGACTATGACGGCCTCACGCTGGTGCGAGAAGACGTGGCATGCTCCCCATGTCTGCGCCACCCCACGTGCGGCGGACGGATCGACTGCATGCAGGCGCTCGGCACCGAGCGCGTCTTCGCGGCCGTCGAGGACGCCCTCGCGACCCGGCCCGCGCGGCACAGCCGGACGGAGCTGTTCGTTCTGCCGTGAGTGACTTCGAGGCACAGTGGCGTGCACTGATCGCCGGCGAGATCCGGCCCTGGTGGTCCCCGCCGGCGCTGGGAGGGCTGAGCCTCCTCGCGGGTCTCTATGAGGGGGTCGTCCGCACCTACCGCGCCGGGTACGAGGCGGGCCTGCTGCACGCGGAGCGGCTCCCGTGCGCGGTGGTTTCGGTGGGGAATCTCACGGTCGGCGGCACCGGGAAGACAACCACGGTGCGCTGGATCGCGCGACGGCTGGCGGAGTCCGGCATCCGTCCCGCGGTGCTCTCCTACGGTTATCGCGCCGGTGGCGGCAGGGCCCCGGAAGGGGCCGGGATGATCGTGTCGGACGGCGAGCGCGTCCGGGAGCCCGCCTCCGTCAGCGGGGATGAGCCCCAACTGCTGGCCCGTTCCCTCCCCGGCATACCGGTGGTGGCGGGGCGCCGCCGCAAGCTGACGGGACGACGGGCGTACGAGGAGTTCCAGCCGGACGTGTGTGTGCTCGATGACGGCTTCCAGTACTGGCGCCTCGCCAAGGACCTGGAGATCGTGCTGCTGAACGGCGCCGACCCGTTCGGACAGGGCCGGCTGCTGCCGCGCGGCATGCTGCGCGAGCCGCTCTCCGGCATCCGCCGGGCCCACGGCGCCATCATCAGCCACGCGGGATGGCTCGACTCGGCCCGGCGCGACGCGCTGCTCAAGTCGCTCACGCGGCTCCATCCGTCGCTGGTGCTGGCGGAGGCGCGGCACCGGCCCGTCCGTCTGCGCGATCTCCGCACCGGCGAGTCGCTTCCCCTGGAGAGCGTGCGGGGGGGACGGTGGGTGGCGCTCTCCGCGCTCGGGGAGCCGGGCGGCTTCGAGCGGACGCTGGAAGACCTGGGGGTCCACTCCCTCAACCGGATGCGCTTTCCGGATCACCATGCCTACGCCGAAACGGACTTCGAGCGCGTCCGCAGCGCAGCGGCCGGGCTGGATGGAGTGCTGACCACGGAAAAAGACGCGGTGAAAATCCCGCCGGAGTGGCTGGGTGAGACCCGCTGCCTGGTGCTGGAGATCGATCTGGAATTTCTACGGGGCGGGGAGCAGCTCGAGGAGCTCCTGCTGGCGCGAATCGCCGCGAGAAAGGCAGTCCATGCCTGAGCGCCGAACCTCGCCGACAGGCCAGAAGACTCCGCCGCGGTGGACGAAGCCGCTGGAATGGTGGCTCACCCGCGGCGTGCTGCGAACGCTGGACCGGGCGGGGCGCGTGCTTCCGGCCGCGGCTCTTCCGGCGCTGGGGCGATCGCTGGGGATCCTGGGCTATCATTGCATGCGGCGCTACCGCGACGTCGCCCGCGCCAATCTCCGGCGGGCCTACCCGGAGTGGCCCGAAGCAAAGGTCGAGGCGACGGCCCGCGAGAGCTTCCGTCACCTCGGAACGATGCTCGTGGAGTTTTTTCTGCGACAGCCGCGGATAACGGACGCGGAAGTAGATGCTGCTGTAAGATTCGAAGGGCAAGCGCACTACGAGGCGGCGCTGGCGCGGGGCAAGGGCGTGCTGCTCGTCACTGCCCACTATGGGAACTGGGAGATGATGGGCCCGCGCCTGCACCGGGCCGGCTATCAGGTAAACGCGATCAGCCGGACGGCGGATGATCCGGGTATCGAGCGGATGATCGAGTCGATCCGTACCCGCTGTGGGCTGCGTCAGATTCCGCGCGAGCAGGCCGCCCGTCAGGGGCTTGCGGCGCTCCGTCGCAACGAGATCCTGGCGATATTGCTCGATCAGAACACGGTCTCGGGCGGCATCTTCGTGCCGTTTTTCGGCTATCCGGCCAGCACAGCGGTCGGGCCGGCGGTTTTTGCCTTGAAGACCGGCGCGGCACTTGTGCCGACATTCTGTATCAGGGAAGCGGACGGCACGCACACGATGCGCGCCTGGCCTCCGATCTATCCGGAATCCACCGGGGACCGCGACGCCGATATCCGGCAACTGACCGCCGAAGTGACCGGGGTGATCGAGGCGCAGATTCGCGAGCGGCCGGAGCTCTGGTTCTGGCTGCACAACCGATGGAAACTTCAGCCGGACACCACCGCAGGGGCCGTAGACCTCAACCCGGTTCGCCAGAAAGGGACGATGGAGTGCAATCCGTGCGACTAGGCGAAGTGCGCCGCATCCTGGTGCTCAACCGCAACCACATTGGCGATTGCTTGCTCACGACGCCAATGCTGCGGGCCCTCAAACGGCGCTTTCCACGCGCCCGGCTCTGCGTGTCCGTTCCGATCAGCAACGCCGACCTCCTCGTCACCAATCCGCACGTCGACGAGATCGTTCCCCGTCCGAAGTCCAGCAGTTGGGGCGCGAAGTTCCGTTTCGCTTCCGAGATGCGCGCGGCCCAGTACGACCTGATCATCTCCCTTCAGGAGAAATCGTTCTTCTATGCCTGGGCGACCCGCTACGCCGGAATGTTCCGCGGCGGAAAAACGGTAACGGTCGGTCTGGACCACCCGCGGACCGGCCGGTTCTACCACCACAGCATTCCGGTCCGGCTGCAGCACGAGGTGTACAAGTACCTGGATATCGCTGAAGCGCTGGGCTGCCCGCGCGAGCGCAACCCGGTTCTGGAGCTCGCCCCGACCGAGTCGGCGCAGACTCGCGTCGAGAGCTTCCTCCATCGCCACGGATTCGAATCTCGCACTCGCTTCATCGCGGTGAACCCGGGGGGTACCAAGGGTGAGAAGCGGTGGACGGTAGCGCGGTTTTCCGAGGTGGGTGACCGCCTGAGCGAGCACTACCACATCCCGGTCATGGT
>CAYQDT010000240.1:0-6099 GCA_964416225.1 uncultured bacterium | reverse complement strand
CCCAGCCGCCATCCGGGCGCTGTGTCTGGCGTAGGTATGCGGCGAGCTTCTGAAGACGCGCGTCGTCCAGCCAGCCCATGAAGTACCGCAGGAGGGCGTATTCCGATTCGAGGATGGTATCCCCTTCCAGTTCGCCCACCCAGTGTCCGTCCGCCTGCTGGATGGACAACAGGAAGCCGCGACCCCGGTCGAGGGTGTTCAGGACGGCTTCCTGGAGTGTCTGGGAGATGGTGGTCGACTGGTTTTGCAGGACGGGGGAAGGGGTCTCTTTCTCGGTGCGGATCCGTCTCATGCTGTCCTTCGGCCAATGATACAGGGTGCCATTGAGGTCGCCCTGCCCATGCGGTTGTATTAACTGCGTGTGGAGAAGGCGCGACGAGGGGAAACGTGCCCAGCGGCGAACGTTCCGGGTGGTGATAACCCGCCTGCCATTCTCTCGGTCAGCCGTCGAGCCGGTCGGCCCGACCCTGCCGGTCTTTGTTTTGATTCGGTGACAGGCAGGCACCTGCCCCCATCCCCCACGGGGAGACGCAAGCGTGCCCATTTGGCCCAGAAACTCTAGACAGGGTATCACAACCCAGCATTAAGGACAACCTCGCTGACGGCCGGTCACTGTGCGTGCCATCAGCCGTCCGGCGTCTTCTCGGACAGCCTGCCGTGTCCGTTCCGGCTCGCCAGGCTCCGGGTCATCCGGGGGCCGGTGTCGAGCAACCAGCGCCCATGTTCCTTGGCTTGCTAGTCATTACTATAGTCGTCTGGTCGGCGGTTTTCGCCTACCTCTTGCGACTCATTCCTCCCTCCGGGCAGCGTGGGAGGCGTGGGAGGCCTGGGTGGGCGGTCGGAGCGGTGGCGGCGGCCATGGCGCTCTCCGTTGCCTGCTACCGGCTGGGGACCGCGCAGCGCGTGCGGGATCAGGCGGCGCGCTATTACCATGCGGGGATCGATGACCGGGCGCGCGGCAATCTCCAGCAGGCGGAAGAGGAGCTGCAGAAGGCGGTCTCACTGGATCCGGGCCGCACAGACGCCCAACGGCAGCTCGAGGCACTCCGCACCGAGCACCAGGCGGAGCATCGGGAGCAGACCCGCGAAACGGTCGTGGCGCCGGTTCCCGCGGCTTCCGGCGCGCCGGCGAACCCGGGCGCCGCGAAGGCGCTGCCTGAAGAGCGGCGGGGAGTGCCCGGGGAGAGGATCCGGCCGGCGGCGCACCAGCCGAGTCCCTTCGAGATCACCCGATATCTCCTCGCGGTGCGGCTGGACCCGGCCGCTCACACGCTGGAAGCGACGGCGACCCTCCGGGTGCGCTCCCGCGGTAAGCCGCTCCAGCGCCTGGACTTCAGCCTCGGGCCGGAATTCACGCCGGTTCGCGCGGCCGTCGCTGGGGCGCCGGTACCCTTCCGGCACGTGCACGACCTCCTGACGCTGACCCCGGCGGCTCCGCTCGCCAGGGATCTGTCCGCCGCGGTGACGGTGGAATACCGGTATGCAGGCGCGCCGGTGATCAAGGGAGGAGCGGGACTGCTCTCGACGCGCGGCTCCTACTTTCTCTCGGAGTGCCGGTGGTACCCCGCCACCGGCGAACTGGATTTCCGGGCGCCGGTTCGGGTGGAGGCCACCGTTCCGAACGGCTACACCGCCGTTTCCGTGGGCGCTCTGCGGGGCAAGGAAGTGGGGCCCAGGGAGACGACCTTCCACTGGGGGACGGAGCGGCTGGCCTCCATGGTCTCACTCGCGTGCGCCCGGTACGTGGAGCGCGGCGCTTCGGTGCCGCTCAACCCGGCCGCGGCGGAGCCGCAGCGACGCCTCACGGTGACCTGCTACACCTACCCGGGGCATGCGGACCGGGCTGCGGCGTTCCTGAAGGAGGCCGCGGCGATCGTCCGGTATTACGAGGGCCGGTTCGGGCCGTATCCCTACGAGAAGCTGGGGGTGGTGGAGATTCCTCTCTTCCCCGGGGGTTACGGCACCACGTCGTTCGTGATGCTCATCGACCAGAGCTTCGCGGCGCGGAAGATCGACCGGGAGTTCCTCGCGCACGAGATCGCGCACCAGTGGTGGGGCAACTCCGTGTTTCCGCAGGGGCTCGGCGCGGCGTGGCTGACGGAAGCCTTTGCGAACTACAGCGCCTGGCTATACGCGGCCGCGATCCAGGGCAACCCACGGATCCTGGAAAAGCGGGTGGCGCTGGCCACCTCCCGATACTTCTCCGCGGCCGACCGCAAGGGCGACCAGGCCATCGCGGAGACCGACCCGTACCTCCAGATCGGCGCGCGGGAGGAGATCATTTATGAGAAGGGCGCGGTAGTCCTCCACATGCTCCGCCGCCAGGTGGGAGACGCAGCGTTCTTTCGCGGAATGCGCAGCTACGCCGACCGGTACCGCTTCGGCAAAGCCACCATCGCCGACTTTCAGCAGGTGATGGAGCGGGTATCCGGCCAGCCGCTCGGCTGGTTTTTTGACCAGTGGCTGGGCCGCACGGGAGGGATGTCGCTCACCTACGACTTCACCACGGAGCGAGACGACGCGCAGCGGAATCAGGCAGTCTTGAGGGTGAACCAGGCCGCGCCCGCCTATCGCGGCCGGATGAAGGTGACGCTGGACGTGGAGAACAGCGTCCAGCAGGAGGAGATCGAGCTGGCCGGGGAGCAGAACCTCTTTCGGTTTCCCGTGCGCGGTAAGCTTACTGGAGTGCTCCTGGACCCCGATCACTGCTACCTGATGCGCCCGCCCCGGTGGGTCGTGCCGGAGACGAGCGCCTCGCGGTAGAGTTGCGTGAGAGCCCCGGCTTCCGGCTGCGGAGTGCCCATGCCCGCCGCCACGTTTCGAGACCACCCCACCGGGCCGGCTCGATGGAGATTGTGCGTGATCCTCTCTGATGGAACCATCCGCCGCCTGCTGGACGCCGGGCGCATCGCGATCGAGCCGCTCGATCCCACCTTCATCCAGCCGGCTTCGGTCGACGTGCGGCTGGGAGACGTCTTCCTGGCGTTCCGCCGGCACGCGGCCACCGACATCGATCCCTGGCGGGCGAATGACGCCCTGATGGAGCGGGTGGAGGTGGCAGAGGGCCAGCCGTTCATCCTCCACCCCGGGGAGTTCACCCTGGGGACGACGCTGGAGCGCCTGACGCTTCCGGACGACATCGTCGCGCGGATCGAGGGGAAGTCGTCGCTGGGGCGACTCGGCCTGCTCATCCATGCCACCGCCGGGTTCGTCGATCCGGGCTGGAGCAATGGGCAGATCACGCTGGAGTTGTCGAACGTCGCGCCGCTACCGATCCGGCTCTGGCCGGGGATGAAGATCGCGCAGCTCTCCTTCATGCAGATGGACGCGCCCGCAGAGCGCCCCTATGGGCACCCGGAGCTTGGCTCCAAGTACCAGGGGCAATCCGGCCCCGTGGCCTCGAAGTACCGCGATAATCCGCGCGATTGAGAGGACGGATCGCCCGAAGTTGGTGAGGCGCCGGCACCCTGCCGAGGATTACCACCACCGCCCGTGGAAGCACCAGACAACTCGTGCTTCGCACCCTTTGACAGCGCGTGGAGGTGACCGAGATGATCGTCTCACGTCGGAAGACCCTGGGGATTCTCGCCGGCCTCACGACCACCGGAATAGCGGCAGCGCCGCGCCCGGCCGCAGCCGTGCCGGCGGTCCAGGATGTGCTGGGTTCGTGGATGGGGCTGTACCAGAGCAATCGGCCGGTCGGCGACCGACCGGGTGGCGGTTGCATCATGCTCAACCTCGCGGAGCAGCGCGGTGTCCGGTTCACCGGGAGCGTCGCCCTGGGAGATGTCCAACCGGGCCCGTGCTTCGGCGTCGTGACCCCGAGCGGACGGCTGAACCTGCTCGGGCGGAACGCTCCTCGCGGCGGCCTTCTCGTCCTGCACGGCGCTCTGGCTTCATTCGGGGACGGGTCGGCGCGGCTGGACTCCGATTACCTCCTTCCGGCGGTGCAGGATGCCGGCGAGGCCCTGGTGCTGAAGCTGTACCCCTCCGGAGCGGCCCGGCCGGTGGGAGGTGATTACCGCGGTACGCTGGAGCTCGGGGACGGGTCGGTCATGCCGGTCTCCTTTACCCTGACGCAGGAGCTCCTGGCGGGGGGGCAGATCCCGGGTCAGGAGCTGAACGGCTCCGCGTTGGTGGGCGACACGCGGCTCGACCTCTTCGGGATCATCCGGCGGGACTCCGGTGAAACGGCGTCCGATCCGACCCATTTTGTGGCCCTGGGGCCGGACGGCGCGCAGTTCTGGGCCGACGGCAGCTTCGGGATCGTGAACGGTCTTCCCGCGGTCCAGGGGATGGCCACCATCGCCTTGGGCGACGGCTCGGTGCGCACCGGGAAGCTGTTGCTGCTTCCGGCCGTGCAGCGCAGTTGATGGTGCGCGCCGGGGCGGAGCGGCGGCGTCGCTCCGCCCCGGTGCCGCGTCCTACTTGAGACCGGCTTTCGCGAGCGCCGCTTTCAGCCCCGCATCCTCCAGGCCGGTGGCTCTCCAGAGGACCTTCCCGCTCGGGTCCAGCAGGTACGTGGTGGGGTACCGGCCATGGACGTGGAAGACGCCGGCGACGGCGTGGTTCGTCTCCTTCCCGTCGACGGCCGCTTTGAAGGTGAATTGCCCGTCGCTCATGTACTTCTGGACGGCCGGCGCGAGGTCCGCCGGGTCCACCGCGATGATGTCGAAGCCTTTGTCCTGGTAATCGTCGTACAGCTTCTGGAGCGTTTTGAACAGGGTGCGGGAGTCGGCGCTCTTCGCGGACCAGAACACCACCACCACCAGCTTGCTGACCTTGAGGGTGTTAGCCAGAGAGACCTCACCGCCGCCGGCCAGTGGCAGGCTGAAGTCCGGCGCTTCCTTGCCGATGGGCAGCAGTTCCTTTTCCTCCTCCGCCTCGGCCAGGAGGCGCGGCGCCGCGACCGCGGCCGGGGCGGGCTTTCGCGCTTCCGGCGGCCGGGGCAGAGCGGGAGCGCCGTGGGCCGGAAGACCGGTCGAGACGAAGGAGAGCGTACACAGCGAGATCAGGCGGGCGGGGTTCATGTCTGCGTTCTCCCACACGGTTCATTTGGAGCGACGGGCTCCTGTTCGCCGGTGAGGGACCGATTTCCATCCCCGCACCGCAGAACATTTCCCGCGCATTTCCCACCCGGCGGCACGGCCCTTCCGGAACTTGCGGCCCTCGCGGCGGCATCTATCCCGGGCCGCGCATTCCCCGCGGGATGCCGTCCGACACCCGCACGGGCGGTCGCGGTGGGGCTGGTCGGGGCACCCCATTCGTGTCCGCGGCGGCGACCGCACCGTCCGATCCGGGGAGAGACCGTGGAGAGGGGGGCCGGCGCGGCGGCGTTGTGACGGGTGGGGGTGGGACAGGCCGCCAGAAGGAGGGCTGGTCTCATTTGTAAAATATCCCGGTTAAGAACGAGAGGCGACTTTATACCGGTGCAGCCCCACCGGCTCCATCGCCACTTCCGAACCGGCGATCTTCAAGCAGGCCGCCTTCGTAAACGGTTCCTCCGAATACGGTACCTCCGAAAACGCTAATGAGTATCGAGCTCGAAGCGGTCAGCTTGCAATTTAATCGCGGCCGCAGTGCACTTCTGGGCATCAGCCTGCGCCATGGGAATGGGTTGCTCGGGCTGGTCGGCCCGAAAGACTCCGGGAAAACAACCCTGCTGTCGATCATTGCGGGACTGGACCGGCCGACTTCCGGCGTGGTCCGCGTGCAGGGTGTGGACAGCCGGGAGCGCCTACCCGTGCGGCCGCGCGTCACGCTGCTGCCCGCCGACGCCGGCCTCTACCCGGAGCTCACCGTTGCCGAAAACCTCGACGCGCTCCTCGAATTCATGCCTGAGAGTGGGTTGGAGCCGCGCGCCAAGCGGCTCGAGCGGGTCCTCACGGAACTGGAGCTGGCCGAATGGGCGCACAGCAGGGTCGGGATCCTGCCGCCCGGCGTCCACTTCCGGGCGGTCATTGCCGCGGCCCGGCTCCACCCGGACACGCTCCTGCTCGTCGAAGAGCCGCACGCGGAGCTCACGCCGGAGGATCGATCCCGGGTCCGTGCGCTGCTCGCTCAGATCAGCCGATCCGTGCCGGTGGTCCTGTCTTCGCG
>CAYQDT010000239.1:0-6117 GCA_964416225.1 uncultured bacterium | reverse complement strand
TGCGCCACACCCCCCGCACCGGCTCCGCCGCACTCCTCCCTGGGGGTGCGGCTTCGCCCTCCGCGATCCGGGTTAGCGGATCGGGTCCATGACACCGGTGCGGCCGATCCTTCACGGCGATCGGGCGCACCGCACCACCGGCAGCGGCGTCGATGGGGGCCGGAAGGAGAACGTACCATGCAGGCTCTCCAATCGGACGCAGGCTTGCGTGCCCCACGCGCAGACCCGGCGCCGGTCCGCCGAGGTGGCGCGGCGGGCCGACGGCAGGCGGAGGAAGGGATCCCGTCTCCACCGCCTCCTTGCGGCCGCAGCCTTCCTCATCGCTCTCGCCCAGCAGTCCGCGCCCTGCACCCCGGCCGCCGCGGGCCTCTTCGTCGACCTGCTCCGCGAGGAGCGGTGATTCACGGGGAGCATTCATCCGCAGCGGAGCCCCGGCGCCCGAGACACCGGCCGGCATCACCGGGGTTCCCCGCCCGGCTCCGGAGGGGTGCTCCTCGGATCCCCAGGCCCGCTTGGAAGCTCCAGACAGTCCGCCGAATCCACCGGCCGGAGCCGCCCGCCCCGGCCGGAGGCGTTTTCCTGCGGCGTGCGCGGCGCTGCCCATTTTTCGCAACAACCAGATCAAGCAGGCGAGTGCGGCGGCGTCGCTGAAAGGGAAATCGTGGAGCAATTCTAACGATTGCATCAGCCGGCACGTTTTCCCCCAGGGAGCCTGCCATCTTTCAACGGACCGGGGCCAACGTGGGCCCCAACTTCACAGAGGAAGCTATCATGCGCTACCGCTCCAGATCAGCGGCCGCCGCGCGCCCGCACCGCGGCTTCACCCTGATCGAACTGCTCGTCGTCATCGCCATTATCGCCATTCTGGCAGCGATCCTCTTCCCCGTCTTTGCCCAGGCGCGGGAGGCCGCCCGGAAGACGACCTGCCTCAACAACCTGAAGCAGCTCGGCACCGGCATCTCGCTGTACATGCAGGACTTCGACGAAAACTTCCCGCAGTCGCAGTACGGCATCGGCGCCACCCAGACTTCGTGGCAGGCAATGATCAACCCGTACATCAAAAACGATCAGCTGTACACCAACGCGAGCGGTGTGCAGCAGGCATGGGGCACCCGCGGAGTGTTCCGCTGCCCGTCCTTCCCGGATCAGAACCAGAGCAGCGTGTACGGGGTGCATTACGACCTGTTCGCCGACAACTGGAACGGCGGCAAGCGGGCGAGCGTCAACGAAGCGATCATCGATGCCCCGGCGGACAAGATCATGATCGCGGAGAAGGGCCGCAATGACGCCTCGTGGGGCTGGCTCTACTTCGGCACGTGGGAGTGGGACTGGGCGAACAGCGTGATGACGAGCGGGCAGTACGACCCCCGCAAGGACAACTCCGCCATCGCCGTCACCCGGGACTGCGACTACACGAACTCCAACGCGGGCACCTGGGCCGGCTGCGGCATGATGCCGCGCTACCGGCACATGGGGCAGAGCGTCTTCGTCTTCTGCGACGGACACGCAAAGACGATGGCGAAGAACGCGGTTAAGTGGTACCAGAACGTCTACGTTCCCGCCGGGACGGCCGGCGACTGGAACCGGCAGGGCTGGTACCCGTACTAGACTTCGGACTCTTCGCGGCCCTGGCGCGCCATTCCGCACAGGGCCGCGCCCTCGAGCTCCGCCCGTCTATCGAGCGGAGCTCGGTTACCGCTCCCACGCCGTGGGCTGCCGGGAACCGTGCCGCGCGGCTCACCTCTGACCGGAATCCACCGAACCGTATGAAGCGACATTTCCTATTAGCGCTCGCCGCCATCACCGCGGGGGTCCTCCTCGCCGGCTGCAGCGGCGGCTCAGACACCGGAAAGGCGATCTCCTCCACGGAGCTGTCGCCGCAGCAGCAGATCGACAAGATCAAGAGTGATCCGTCGATGCCGGAGCCGGCCAAGGCGGCGGCCATCCAGCAGATCCAGGCCCGCCAGGGCTCCGCGGCGGGCGGAGCTGCGGCGCGGTAGCCTGCTGCCCACGGACCACGCGCGGCCGGCTGTTCCCCCCGGAGCGGCTGGCCGCGCGTGGTTCCTCCGCAGGCGATCGGGCCCCGCGGAGGCTCAACCGGGCTCCCCGCCGATCCGGCCGTGGCACGCCACCGGCCGGCGCACGCTACCGGCCAGCGCCCGCTCTCGGGCCTTCGGCGCGCGGCGCGCCGCCTCGCCGGAATCCCAGCCAGCGGTGATCCGGCAATCGGGCCGGTCGGGGAATCGGGGGGCGTCGGGGGTTCGCGGCGAAGGCGGTCGACCCCACTGGTAGGCGCGGCGCCCCGTCGCCAGGGCCCATTTCCCCACGGGAGCGGTCCGAGCCCGGGCCGCGCCTTCCCTCGCGCACGGGGATCCTTCGGTCCACCACCACCAACGGCGGATCACCCAGGCAGCACGAGCCAGGAGCCGCACGGAGCGTGCTGAACCAGGCTCGCCGGCGCGCGGGGCCCCGGGATCACCGCCGCGGCCCGCGAAGGCATCTCTCCGCATCCTGGTTCGTGCCCGCGCGCCGGTGACTCGAGGACGAGCCCGGTCCGCGCCTCACCCGGCGCAGGAGGGTTAGCGGTCGCCAGCTTAAAACTCTATCGAGAGTTTTAAGAGACATATAAGCTACCGATTTGCCGTATTCACAAATCGTTGGGTTAAGCTTGCAACCGAACGCCCAACATCCCGGGGATCGAGCGTCGAAACGTGGAAAGACGGCTTGCCAACCGGATGCCGGGCGTGAGTACGACCCAAAAAGGAAGCACAATGGCACAGAAGTGGTTGCTAGGTGCGCTGGCTGGAACCCTCCTCGCCCTCCCCGCAGTGAGCCGGGCGGAGGAGCAGCCGGCGCCGCACGCGGCCGAGCCACCCGCGAATCAGGCCCAACCGGTCCAGATGGCGCAGGCTCCGTCCCGCCCGCAGTCGGACACGAATACCCAATCCACCAACCAGGCTCCCAAGGGCGCGGACGCACCCGCGCCGCTCCCACCGCTCCCGGGGGACCTCTCTCCCGAGGTGCGCGCGTACCTGGAGGCGCTCCAGCGCCAGGTGCAGGATCTGCAGAGCAAGCTGAACCAGGGCCAGAAGCAGCAGCCGGTCACGCCGACGGGCGCCATCCCGGCCGTCGGCGCTCCGCCCGTCACCTCTCCGGTGCCGTCCGCGCGGACGCTGACCGGTCCACTCGCCAGCCGCCTGCAGATCGGCGGCTACGCCGAGCTCCGGATCACGAACCTCGGCACGGCGACGGGCGACCGCACCGGCCCGCATGACGTCCTGGACTTCCAGGTCGCCCGGTTCCGGCCGCGGCTGACCTACTTCATGGATCCGCACTGGGAGGCGGACCTGCAGATCAACGCCTCCACCCGGAGCGCGGCCAGCGCCAGCTTCACCGCGCGGGATGCCTACGTGGAGTACCACAACGGCCTGAACAACCAGTACGCGCTGCGCCTCGGCCAGCAGAAGGTTCCGTTCGGCTACGAGACGTTTGTGGAAGGGGACGAGCCGCGGCCGGCGCTGGAACGGGCGCGCTACCACGAAGTCCTGGTGCCGGACCAGCGGGATATCGGCGTCGCGGCGATCTTCAATCCGCGGAAGCTCCCGCTCACGCAGGCCTACTACCGCGGGCCGCTCATCGGGGTGGGCGTCTACAACGGCAACAGCATCAACAAGCAGGACAACGACCTGAACAAGAACGTGATTGCCGAAGTGCGCCTGCCGCTCGGCGGCCACAACACCATCGGCCTCTCCGGCCTCTCCGGCACCTTTAGCCCGGCGGTCGGCAAGACGTTCGCCAAGCAGGCCGGGAACTTCGACTGGGAAGGCTACTACGGCCGCTTCCGGACCCAGTTCGAGCTGATGGCCGGCCGCCACCTCGGCCACGACATCAACGGCGGCTTCGGCCAGCTCGAGTACGTGTCCGGCGCTCCGGGCAGCTTCTTCGTGCGGTACGATCGGTATGACCCCGACGTGGACGCGAAGAAGAACGTGTTCGACCGGCTCGGATTCGGCTGGTACAAGGACTTCACGAAAAATGTCCGCATCACCGCGGAGTACGACTTCGTGACGAACCACGTGACGCAGACCCGGCATCCGAATACCTTCGGCATCGAGCTCCAGACGAACTGGTAGGCTCACCTGCCGATCACCGGCAGGCGGACCGCGGGGAGGCTCCCCGCGGTCCGCTTTTTCATGGCGGTTAGCAGGGGGATCGCACGGTGTGGACCGCTCGCCGCGTCCCCTCCGCCGCGCCGGCCGGCAATTCCCCGGCGCCGTCCGCGCCGCGACCGGGCACGCCACCCCGGAGCCAGAACCCGCGGCGGCCCTCCCGCCGGACTTTCCCCTCGGCTTCCAGGCGGCTCTGCACCCGGACCACCGTCTCCCGCGCGAGGCCGAGAATCTCCGCAAGGTCGGATTGGGTGAGCTGCAGGGGCACCCAGGTCTCCTCGCCGTACGGATCGCCAAACCGGCGCCCCATCTCGCGCAGGAATTCCAGCAGCCGGTCCGCGGCCTGATCGACCGTTCGGATGGCGCCGAGACTTTCCGCCCGGGCAACCCGGGCGCCCAGGAGGGAGAGCAGCCGGAAGATGGAGGCGGGATAGTAGACCGCCAGGCGCGGTATATTCGCCACCGGCAGGGCGCGGGCCGCGCCGTTCGCGAGCACCAGCGCCGTTTCCGCCGGCGCCGGGCTCTCGGACAGTGCCCCCTCGCCGAAGAGGTCTCCGGGCCCCAACAGGTCCAGGGCCTGCCGCCCGGATGGAAGCTCCCGCCGGACCAGCACCTGTCCGGATTCGATCAGGTACAGCTCGGCATCCGCCGGAGGGAGCGCCATCCCTCGGCTGAGCCGGACGAGCCGGGTCACCTCTTCAAGAGTGGCCCGATCGAGTCCCAGCATCGCCGCGGGCGTGGAAGGGACGGTGGAAGGTGGAGACGGCCTGTGGTTCAGCGGCGACGCATTGCGGGCGGCCTGGCGCATCGGTGAGCTCCCGGTGAGGAGGGAAGAGAGCGGCTTCCCCACAGGTGCATCATAGCCGATGCCGCGCACCGGACGCCGACAGTCTTAGTACACGGTTAACAATCCGACCGCCGCAGCAAACGTCATGGTGGGTGCCTTCCACTCTGCGCCACGGTTCCAGATCACTCGAGCGGCACACCACCACGGGCCGCCGCCGCCGACGGACACCCGAGCACTCTCGCCGAGCCGGCAGCCAAACGCCGCCAGGAAGCGGGGGCTTTTTCGTAAGATGTGACGCCGCGCACTTTCTGCCGCGCACGTTCGCCGGCAGAGTCTATAAAGTGACACCATCCACGCACACCAATCGAGTGCCTGGATTCCAGCCGGACTGCGGCGTGGGGAGATTGGCCGCAACCGGGCAGCTTTCCGACTCCCTGGGAAAGGACCCTCCGATGCGTCGTGTATCTCTTTCTCGCTCGGTTCCAATGCTCGCTCTCCTGATCGGTCTCTGCGGCTGTGCGGGCGGCGCGGTTTCGGCGCAGACGCCCGGCATCGCCCAGGCCGATAAAAAGGTAACGGTCGATCTCCGCGACATCCCTTTCCGGGACGCGGTGGCGCTGCTTTTCCAGGGATCTGGTCTCCAATACACGATCGACCCGAACGTCCCCAACGTGCCGATTACCCTGAATATCCGGGACATCGCTCTTCCGGCCGCTTTACGGCTGATTGCCCGCCAGGCGGCCACCCAGGTACCCGGTCTAACCATTGCCAAGGAAGGCGACATCTATCTGGTGCGGATCCGCACCCAGGCTCCGCCGCCTCCCGCGCCCACGGAGGAGCTGCCGCCGGATCAGCAGGCGGCGGACCAGGACCTGACCTGGGAAAAGGTCCCGATCCAGTTCAATAATGTCGCCGTCTTTGCTCTCGCCTTTGGCGGAACCATGCTCCCCACGGAGCAGGATGTGCTGCTGTCGAGCGGGGGCGGCATGATGGGTGGGATGGGTGGTGGCTACGGTGGGATGGGCGGCGGGATGGGTGGCATGATGGGCGGTGGGATGGGCGGCATGATGGGCGGCATGGGTGGAATGATGGGTGGCATGGGTGGAATGATGGGCGGCATGGGCGGCGGGATGATGGGCGGCATGGGCGGCATGGGCGGCG
>CAYQDT010000238.1:0-6118 GCA_964416225.1 uncultured bacterium | reverse complement strand
GCGGGCCGCGGGGCTCGGGTTATTGGTCCTGGCCTGCACGTTCCTTGGCGGAATTCTCGGCGCCGCAGCCTATGCAGCGCTTCACGGGAGCTTCCGCGAGCGGAGCGTTGCCGCCGCGGATTACACCACGCCCGCACCGGCCTCCTCCGCTGCGGCGTCCACGGCGGCGCCCGCACCGGCCGGCAACGCCGTGATTCCCGTCGTGCAGCGCGTTGGGCCGGCAGTGGTCAGTATCGACACGCTCTCCCGGGCGCCGGTCGAATCGCCGTTCGGCATGGGTCAGGAGGCGGTCCGGCAGGGGCTGGGCTCCGGATTTATCATCGACGGCGCCAAGCGCCTGGTCGTCACGAACAATCACGTCGTCGAGGGGGCGCAGCAGATCCGGGTGAAGCTCCCCGATCAGCGGGTCTTCACCGGAACCGTGGTGGGGACGGACCCGATTGGTGACGTGGCGTTGCTCAAGCTGGACGGCGGGGGGAATCTCCCGGAGGTGCCGCTCGGCGCCTCGGACCCGCTCCAGATCGGTGAGACGGTGGTGGCCATCGGCACGCCGCTCGGCTTCAACAACACCGTCACCGCCGGCGTGCTCAGCGCCGTAGGGAGGCAGCTTCCGGACGGACACGTCCGCGGAATCCCGCTGGACAATCTGCTCCAGACGGACGCGGCGATCAATCCCGGCAACAGCGGCGGACCGCTGCTGGATGCAAATGCGCGGGTGATCGGGATGAACACGGCGATCGTCTCGGAAGCACGCGGAATCGGGTTCGCGGTGGCGGCCAGTGTGATTCGCCGCTCGGTCGACGATATCCAGCGCTACGGGCGGGTCATCCGTCCCTGGCTGGGCGTCTCCCTCGCCCAGGCTTCGCAGGAACAGCCGGAATTCTCCGGAACCGGGGTCACGAAAGGCGCCGGTATCGTGGCGGTGCAGCCGGGCGGACCGGCCGACCGGGCGGGCCTGCAGGCCGGCGACGTGATCACCACGGCGAACGGGCGCTCAATCGCGGGGATGGATGAGCTCCGGACCCTGGTAAGCGACGCGAAGCCGGGCGATCGACTCCAGCTTGCCGGGCGGCGCGGCAACCGGGATATGACCTGGACCGCCAAGCTGGTGGAAATGCCGAAGCTCGACCAGAGCGCCCAGTAGCCGGGGCGAAGCCGGCCGCAGTCGATAGCCGGTCGATCGGGGGGCGTCCACGGGAGCGGGACTTCCGCTGGACGCCCGGCCATCGCCGGCCGGCAATCCGCAGGCCTGCACAGCCCCGGGAACCGGTGCGGGTGTCCAGGCACGGCGTGCCGCGCACCCACCCGGGCCGGCCTCCCCTGCGCCTCTTGAACGTGGACCGCCCGCCTCCGGCCCGCCCGCGAGGGCATACCCCGCCTCCCTGGCAGCCGGGCTCCTTGCTCTCACCCGGCGGACGTGCGCGGAGCGGGAGCACCTTACAGAAATCCGCGGTCCGGCCCGCGAAAAGTCGCGCGCCGAAATGCAAACATATGTTCTATAATCAAACCGGATAGAGGGAGAACGGAATGGATCGCAAGACGGAGGTCGAGGCGCCACTCGACGCGGATGCAGCGCTGGATTTGCTGGCGGACGGCGAGCTGGACGACGCGGCTGATCCGGACGGCGGTGACGGAGCCGTGGCAGATGCGGCGGCGCCCGCGCTCCGGCAGCGAGCCGCACGCATGGGCTTTGCGCCGTTGGAGCCGGAGCCGAGCATCCGCTTCACGCCGCGCCCCTACCAGGAGGACGCGGTGGTGGCCTGGACGGAAGCCGGCGGCCGGGGCATCGTCGTGCTGCCGACGGGAGCCGGCAAGACGGTGACAGCGCTGCTGGCGGCGGCGAAGGCGGGGGTGCGTCCGCTGGTGGTGGTTCCCACCCTGGAGCTGCTGAAGCAGTGGGCGGAGGCGCTCCGGGAGCGGCTGGGGCTTCCGGACGAGGCGGTCGGTCAGGTCGGCGGCGGGTGCCGGCAGCTCCGCGGCGCCACGGTCATCACGTACGACTCGGCGTGGCGCCGGCTGAAGGATCTTCAGGCGTTCGGCATGGTGATCTTCGATGAGGTCCATCACCTCCCCTCGGCTTCCTACCGGCGGATCGCGACAGCCCTGCCGGCGCCCTTTCGCCTGGGACTGACCGCCACGCCGGAACGCGGCGACCTCCGCCACCTGGAGCTGGAGCGGCTGGTGGGCCCCGTGGTCTACCGGCGCTCTCCGGCCGAGCTGGCACGGAGCCGGCACATTGCCCGGTTTCGTCAGGAGCGCCTCTTCATCGAGCTGAACGACGAAGAGGAGTTCCAGTACCACGGGCTCATGGCCCGTTTCAAATGGTACATGGCGCGCAACCGGCTCTGGGGAAGCGGCTTTCAGCAGCTCGTATTCCGCGCGGGGACGGACCCGGCCGCTCGGGACGCGCTCCGGTCGCACGCCCAGGCCCGCCAGATCGCGCTGAACGCGGCCGGCAAGGCGGAGCAGCTCCTCCAGTTGCTTCGGCGGCACCACGAGGACCGGGTCCTGGTGTTCTGCGAGTACACGAGTGTGGTGGACAGCCTGAGCCGGCGCCTCCTGCTCCCCTCCGTCACCTACCGCACCCCCGCGGTGGAGCGGCGGCTGACGCTCCAGCGGTTCCGCAGCGGCGAGTACACCAAGCTGATCACCGGACGGGTGCTGAACGAAGGCGTGGACGTGCCGGATGCGAACGTCGCCATCGTCGTGAGCGGCAGCGCGACCCCCCGGGAGCAGATTCAGCGGCTGGGACGCGTCCTTCGGCCCAAAGAGGAAGAGGCGGTCCTCTACGAGATCATCGCCCGCGGCACGACCGAAGAGCGAGCCGCGCGGGCGCGTAAAGTGCGGGACTGAGCGTCCCTCCCTTCGAGCCATGCCCGGACGGCGCGTCCGGAAGTGCGGTAGTGACCATGAGTTTTCGACTGGCAGATCTGAAGAAATCGGTCCGGAAGACACGGGAGGGCCACCGAATCACGCCCGCGCGGCTGGAGGGCCGCTCGAGCGCCTTCCAGGTAGAGTGGGTCCTCTCCCATTTCGAGGAGCACCTGCGCCGGCCCCGGCGTGAGCTGGAGCCGGACGCGCTCCTCGACTTCCTGGGCGATGCGCGCCTCGGCCGCGGACTGCTCGCCACGCTGGCCCAGTGGTACCGGGTGCGCCCCCGCTCCTTTGCGGAGGTGCTCGGCCCCTCCCACCCGGAGGGCCGCTGGGAGACGCCCTTCTCCGAGCATGGCCTTACCGGCCCGGTGGCGCTGCGCGCGTGGCTCTATGCCGCCGTGAACGAGTCCGCGGGCGGCTATCTCGATCCGGAAGGGGCGGCGTTCTTCTGGGAGCACCGGGCGCGAGCGCTCGGGCTCCGCCGGGCGGAGCTGGAGCAGCTGACGGTGCTGGATCGTCCGGAAGAGGCGGTGCTGGTGCGCACCGGCCCGCGGCCTCGCGCCGCCGATGTGATGAGCGCCTACAACGCCCGCGCGCACACCACGCTCCTCCGGAGTGCGCGCGAGCTTCACCTCCGCTGCGACGCCGGACCCGCCCTGATCCGGAGCGCTGCTCAGGCGTGGGCCGCACCTCTCGAGGTCGATTGGCGATTGGACGGCTCCGAGCTTCACCTGGCCGGAAAGGCGGATGTCTTCGGGTCGTGGACCCGGCACGGCCGGCGGGTCGAGATGGCCGCGCTGGAGCTGCTGGCGCTGCCGGAGCTGCGGGTTCAGGAGCTGCGCGGTTGCCTGGACGCCGGTGGAAAGCCAGGTCCATTCACCTGGAAGGAGGACACCCTCGCGCTCCTCGGGGCCGGAACCGGTGCGTCGCACCAGCCCGACCCGTATTCCGGAATTGCCGCTCTCGCCGCGCTCCTCCGCCGCGAGCGGGCCGGTGAGGCGGCGTGGGGCGTTCGCCGGCCGGCCCATGCCGTGGCCGTGCAGGGCGGCTTCTCGCAGCCGCATCTGGAGCTCCGCCGCGGTGATTGGAACCTCTTTCTCCGCTGGTCGGGCCCGGAGGGCGCTCCCGCGTCCGAGCCGTTCGCCGGGAAGACGCCCGTGGTCTCCGTGAGCGGCTGCCTGGAGGCGCAGCTTACGGCTTCCTTCCCGGACGGCCTGCGGCTGGGGTGCGTCCCGGAAGAGCTGCTGCCCGCGCTGGCCGGATGGCTGGAACGGCTGCCGGGCTATTCACCCGCCGCGAACCCGGCCCGCTCCCTCGCCGCCTGATCCGCCCGCTTCACCCGCGCCGGCGCCGGCCGCTTCCCGGGCGCGCGGTGGCCGCGCGTCCCGGCGGATTGCATCCGTCCGTACCTTCCCCACCCAGGATCGTTCGGCCAGCCGGGCCCCGCGGCTTGGGGCGGCCGGACCCGGAACGGATGGCCGCGGCTTCCGGGAACGGCCGGCCGCTCGAATCATCCGGAATGGCGGTCAAGCGGGGAGGAACGTGGCAGAATGAAAACTGCGGAACCAACCGGTCTTACGCCGGTCTTCTCTTCGGGGGTGTTCTTGAACAGCGACCCACGAGGCAAGGCCGGCTACGACGCGGCAGGCGCTCGATGACTGTTCTTTGACCCCACGGAACGGCGGCCGCGGCAGCGATCCGCCCAAGTGAGCGGGCTCCGAGGCCCGCGATGAAGGAGACCGAGAGTGAAGCGAGTTTTGACGGTGGTCACCCTGGGCGTGGCGGTCCTGGCCGGCATGCTGGCCGGGCCGGCTCACGCGGGCGTCCGCGAGAAGCAGCACAAGCTGGACCTCAAGATGTCCCACAAGCACACCGTGTGGGCACGGAAGGAAACCCGCTGGAAGACGAACCACCCGAACCCGACGTGGGGACAGCTCCGCAAGCACGAGAAATGGGAACACAAGATCGCCAAGGTGGACGAGCGCATGAATCGTAAGAACGTCCGCCTCTGGAACAAGATCATGCGGAAGAAGGCGCAGGGCAAATTTTAGCCCCGCGCGGCACCGACATCCCGCCACCGTACCGGAACGGCAAGAGCGCCCGCCGGGCTCTTGCCGTTCCTTGCGTCTCGGACCTCCTCTTCCACGCCGCGTGAGCCGGGAACGGCTGCGGCGTGCCATCCCGAGCACCCCTCGGATCACCGGACCATGCCGTTTGCCCACCGTTGGGGCAGGGGATATCTTGCCGGGTGTGGGTGCAGGAAACCGCTGCGTGTAAGCCGCCTGAAAGGCGGGGTACAGCGGTTCTAAATGGGGGAGAAGACATTGGAACGAGCAGAATACCGGATCTTCTGTCTGGCGGTGACGGATGCCGTTCGCCTGGCCATGGCCGGGCAGATCGAAGCCGGCCACGCCTGCCTCGCGGCGGGACTGGAACACGCGCGGGAGCTGGCGGAGGGCGGCACGGATTGGGCGGGCAGTCTGGAGGAAGACTACCGGATCGCGCTGCACCACTATGACGATCTGGTCCGGCAGCAGCGGCAGTCTCTCTACCGGGACTCACTGCTGCGGCGCGTGGCACTGCGCGCCGGCAAAGCGGCGGATCCGGGGGTGTCCGCTCCCAGGCGGTTTCGCACGATGATGGGTCAGGTACGCCGCTTCCAGCTCACGCCCAGGCACTGGCTCTCGCCCAATTGAAGGACGGGGTGCGCGGCGGGTGGCGTGTGGATCGGCCCGGCAAGGCTTCCTGCCGGTACCGGACCGGTCCGATGAGGCGCCGCGTATCAGCCCCCGAGGCGATCCGGATTGAGCCCGGCCAGCTCCTCCGTCACAAACAGGCCGTCTTTGCGCACCAGTTCGCCGTCGAAGTACAGCTCCCCGCCGCCATATTCCGGCCGCTGGATGAGGACCATGTCCCAGTGCACCTCGCTCCGGTTGCCGTTGTCCGCCACCTCATACGCCTGTCCCGGCGTGAAGTGGATACTCCCCGCGATCTTCTCGTCGAAGAGCGTGTCCCGCATCGGGTGCAGGATGTACGGGTGGAAGCCGAGGCTGAACTCACCGACGTAGCGCGCCCCCTCATCCGAGTCCAGGATCTTGTTCAGACCTGCCGTGTCGGAAGAGGTGGCTTCAATGATCTTGCCGCCGCGGAGGGTGAGGCGGATGTTCTCGAAGGTCTTTCCCTGGTAGACGGAGACGGTATTGAAGGAGATGGTCCCGTCCACCCGCTCGCGGAGCGGCGCGGT
>CAYQDT010000237.1:0-6134 GCA_964416225.1 uncultured bacterium | reverse complement strand
CCGTCCCCGGTACTGTTGCCCGCCGGGCACCCGGAGGACCCGATACGCGCTGTCACACTCCATCCGGACTCCGAACGCAGCCATGATGTCCGCCGTGAGGTCGATGTACGGCTTGGAGACCATCTCCCGCTCGACGTGCAGCGTCAGTCCGTCCGAGGTGAGGGGCGCGGCCATCAGGAGCGCGCTGAAGTACTGGCTGCTCTGGTCGCCGGGTATCGAGATTTCGCCGCCGCGCAGGCCGTTCGTGTGAACTTCCACCGGCGGACAGCCGGTTCCCGCCAGGGAGCGCGCGTCCACCCCGAGCCCGTTCAGCGCGTCCAGCAGCGGCTGGATCGGGCGCTGCCGCATCCGCTCGATGCCGTCGATCCGGTATCGGCCGCGGCCGAGCGCCACGAGCGCGCAGAGGAAGCGGGCGGTGGTCCCGGAGTTGCCGACGAACAGGTCCGCCTCGCCGGAAGGAATGTGCCCTCCAGAGCCCCAGACCTCGAACTCAGCCTGCTCCCGACGCGCCTCCACCCGGATGCCCAGCCGGCGGAGACACTCCGCCATGTACTCGGTGTCGTCGGAAAAGAGAGCGCCGCGCAGCACGGAGCGGCCTTCAGCCAGCGCGGCAATCGGCAGCGCGCGGTTGGTGTAGCTTTTCGAGCCGGGAACCGGCACCACGGCGTCGACCGGCGCCTCGAGCGGCCGGATGGGAAGTGGATCTTGCATCGCCGCAATTATATGCGATCCACCGGCCCCCGCGCGGGCGCTCCAGTGGACGCGCCGCCGGGGCGGAGGGTATCCCGGACGCTCCGGCTTACAGCGTCAGGAGGTTCTCGACCAGCTCCCGGGTTTCGGAGCTGAAGCGTGCGAACTCCTCGTCCGTGAGCAGCTTCACGCGGCGGAGGGCGATGAGCTGCATCAACGCTCTGGAGCGCCGGGCACCGTCGAACAGGAAGGACATTTCATCGTTTTCGGACTGGAGCCGATCGTACACCGACAGGTACCGCTCATGCTGACTCTGGCCGGGTGCTGCGGAGAGCGCCCGGATCTCCTCCAGCACGCGCTGGCAAAACCGCTCCAGCGCGTATATTCGGACTTCCCGGAAGACTCGCCAGTCCGCTTCGGGAAAGGATGGTGTCGAATAAGGTGACGCAGGTGACACAGGTGGTGACCTGAAGTGGGTCGTTGGGAGGTTGAAGCCGGGCGGGACGCACGCGCGCGCCGGGAACCGTGCCGCCGATTTAGCCTACTACAGCATGATGTGCGTTCCCAGCAGTTCAAGAAACCGAGCAATCCACGCGGGGTGCGCCGGCCATGCCGGGGCCGTCACCAGGTTGCCGTCTACGTGCGCCGCGTCGATCTCGATATCCATCCACTGCCCGCCGGCCGCGCGCACTTCCGGGCCGCACGCCGGGTATGCGCTGCAGTCCCGCCCCAGGAGCACGCCCGCCGCCGCCAGAATCTGGGCCCCGTGGCAAATCGCCGCGATCGGCTTGTTCGCGCCGGCGAAGTGGCGCACCAGGGCGAGGACGTGCGGGTTGAGGCGGAGATACTCGGGAGCGCGTCCGCCGGGGATCACAAGCGCGTCGTAATCCTCCGCGCGCACCGCAGCGAAGGTGGCGTTGAGCGTGAAGTTGTGTCCTCGTTTCTCGCTGTAGGTCTGGTCGCCCTCGAAATCGTGGATCGCCGTCCGGACGAAGTCACCCGCCTCTTTACCCGGGCAAACGGCGTGGGTGAGGTGTCCGACGGCCCGCAGGGCCTGGAACGGAACCATCACCTCATAGTCCTCCACATAATCCCCAACGAGAAAGAGGATCTGCTTCGCCCCCATCGCCACCTCCCGCGAGCGGAGCGCCGGTCCAGGCGCTCGAACCGCTCCGCCCTCGCGCTCACGGTCGATCATTCGCCGGGCTCCGCGGCTCCTCCTGGCGGAAACAGCAAGAAGCCCGGCGAGTTTCTTTCGCCGGGCTTCTTGCCCGATCCGGTGGATGCCGCACCATGCCGGCACCCTGCTTCATCCTCGCCGGCCATCACTGGCGGCGCATCCGGATCGTCGTATATGTCTGGACCCCGAAGGGCCGTTGCTCGCTGTTTGGTTGTCTATTCAGTTGTCTATTCAGTTGTCCCGGCTCGCGCCGGACGCTTCGCTATTCGGTTGTCTATTCAGTTGTGTATGCAGTTGTCACCCGCACGCGGCGGAGCATCGTATGCGGTTGTCTCGTCCGTTGCCGTGTTCCCGTGTCCTAACTCATTTGTCCCCGACCTGATTCGCTTGGTGCGCTGCTCCGATGGGATCGCCTGTCCGCATCCGTCCGCGCTTACATCCTGGTGATACCCGGGCACCGGCGCGCTAAACATCCCGCCTCGATTTTTCCAGCGCCCAAGGCGCGGCGGCGAGCTTTGTCCACCGGGGCCCCCGCGGCGGAAGGGTGGGGCGAAAGCGGGAGCGAACGGAGGGTCTGGCCTTTTCGCGCCACGTTCGGTGAAGCTGCCGATCGTCTAAGGAGTCTCTCTCGTGTCCCACGCTTCCCCATGCGCTCCCGCCGGGCGCCTCGCTTCCGTCCTGATTACCGGAGTCCTCCTGAGCGCCGCTTCCGGCGCGCGGCCCGCCCGGGCTGCGGAGCGCCTCGCGCCCCTGCCGTTGATCGAAATGGCACGTGCCAGGCCCCAGTCTCCGGAGTTCCGCGAGGCGCTGCTCGCTACTCTGGGCGAACGCAACGTGAAGAACGGCACCGCCGCGGCGGGGGAGGGGCCGGAGTTCTTGTGGGCCGTAGAGGCCTCGACGGAGCCGCGTCTCATCGTCGATGATCTCGAGCGCCCCGCGATGACGCGCCTCCAGGGCACCCACCTGTGGATCGAGACCGGCCAACTCACCACCGGCCGCCCCCATGCGTTCCACTATCTGATCGACAACCACCCGTTCGGCGGAAACGTCAATCTGATCGCCTGGGGTGCGGAAGCGTACGCACATCCCGGAGTACCGCAGGGACACCTCTCGGAGCGGCACCTGCACCGCAGTAAGATCTACGACGGGATGGAGTCCGAGTACTGGACCTATGTTCCGGCACAGTATGACCCGAACAAGCCGGCGGCCGTCATGGTGTGGAACGACGGGGGCCAGCACGTCAACCGGGACGGCTCGCGCCTGCAGAACGTCATCGACAACCTGACGGCGCAGGGCCGCATTCCGGTCATCGTCCACATCTTCATCAACCCGGGCGACATTAGCAAGTCGACGGGCACGCCCACGTACGACTACGTGAACCACTTCCACGAGATCACGGGGAGGACCCTTCGGGACGCCATGCGCAGTACGGAGTACGACACGGTCACCGACCGCTACGACCGTTTCCTGCGCGACGAGATCCTCGCGGAGGTCGGCGAGACGTACCACCTCCGGAAAGACGCCTACAGCCACGCCATCGCCGGCGAGTCCTCGGGCGGGGTAGCCGCGTTCACCGCCGCCTGGGAGATGCCGGATCTCTTCAGCCGGGCTCTGACACGCGTCGGCACCTACACGAGCATCCAGTGGATCCCAGGAAAGCTGGACGGCGGCAATATCTTGCCCTTCGCGGTCCGCAAAACGCCCCGCAAGAACTTCCGCATCTGGCTCTCCGACGGCTGCGAGGACCTGGAAAACGAGCATGGAAGCTGGCCCCTGCAGAACATCCAGCTCGCAAACTCCCTGAAGATGCAGGGCTACGACTTCCACTTCAGCTTCCTCAACGGAAGTCACAGCGGCGCGCATGGGAACGCGCAGGCCGCCGACTCCCTGACCTGGCTCTGGCGGGACTATGATCCGGCCAGGACGGAGCAGGTTTACGAGCAGGAGGAACTGGAGCGGACGAAGCCGCTCTTCCGGGTGCACATCTTCAACCGGAACGCGGAGTAGGCGGACCCGTCGCCCCTGGCCGGCCCCCTCGACCGGCCAGGGGCGCGGGCAGGAATGCAGGGGGATGGCGGCAGGGAATCCGGGCCTGGTCGCCGGCCGTCGACCTAGACACCGGCGCGCCCCCGCACCGGGCCTCCGCCTCGTCCCGGCGCGCGCGTGGATTCGGCCGCGCGCGGGTACTACCGGCGCAGAGGGTGACCGGTCCCGACGGCGGAGCGCGGCACGAGCGCTGCCCGGGAACCGGACCGGCGAAAGGAGCTGCATCGATGGAGCGCCCCGCGAAAAGCGACCAGGAGGAGTCTCGCCCGCAGCCGGCGCCCGCCGAACAACCGATCCGCGACCGAACCGCCGAGGAGATCGGCCGGGGCGGGGGCGAGGAGCGCAACCGGGAACTGGAAGATCAGAGTCGGGAGACCGTGCCCCAGCCGGGAGCCTAGCTGCCGAAGGTCAGGCCGCCACGCGCCGGAGGGCGCCTCGGCCCCTGCCACGCACCGCGGGTTCTCATTTGAGCCGGAACGCGGTATGATAGGGGGCACTGCTCGCGCGCGTCGGCGCGCCTTTTTTGTGGAACTCCCCGGCACCCATGATCGTACAAGGCGTCACAAAGAGCTTCGGTACACGCACCCTGTTCGAGGACGTGAACGTTGCCTTCAATCCCGGCAACCGCTACGGGCTCACCGGCCCGAACGGAGCCGGAAAGTCGACCTTCATGAAGATCCTGACGGGCGAGATCGAGCCGTCGAACCGCGGCACCGTGACCCGGCCGCGGAAGGTCGGCGTGCTTCGGCAGGATCAGTTCGCCTTCGACGAGGAGCGCATCATCGACACGGTGATGATGGGAAACGCCGCCCTTTGGAAGGCGATGAAGGAGCGCGACGGGCTCTGCGAATCATCGAGCCACAGCGCTGCGGAAACCGACCGCTTGATGGAGCTCGAGATCATCATCGCGGACGAGAACGGCTACATGGCCGAGCTCGAAGCGGCGGAGATCCTCCGCGGTGTCGGCATCCCGGACGAGAAGCACTTCGACCTGATGCGCTCGCTCCCGACGGACTACAAGTTCCGCGTGCTGCTCGCGCAGGCGGTGTTCGGCGAGCCGGAAGCACTACTGCTGGACGAGCCGACCAACCACATGGATCTGGAAGCGATCCACTGGCTGGAGGGCTTCCTGCAGCAATACAAGGGCACGCTCATCGTGATCTCGCACGATCGCCACTTCCTGAATGCGGTCTGCACCCACATTGCCGACATCGATTACGAAACGATCATCATCTACCCCGGGAATTACGATGACATGGTCGACCGGAAGCTGCAGGTCCGGCAGCGGACGGAGAGCGAGAACCGGGATCGCCAGAAAAAGATCGCCCAGCTCCAGGAGTTCATCGCCCGCTTCGGCTCCGGTCAGCGCGCCAGCCAGGCGCAGTCGCGCCGCAAGGAGATCCAGCGGCTCGCGCCGACCGAGTTGAAGCGATCGAATATCCAGCGGCCGTACATTCGCTTCGAGCAGCTCAAGCCGGCGGGCAAGGATGTCCTCGCCGTGAAAGGCCTCTCCAAGAGCTTCGACGGGCAGCCGGTGATCCAGGGACTGGATCTGGAAGTCATGCGGGGCGACAAGATCGCCATCATCGGACGGAACGGCGCGGGGAAGACGACGCTCCTGCGCCTCCTCGTGGGGGACCTCCCGCCGGACGCCGGCACCGTCAAATGGGGCAGCAGCGTCGAGTGGGACTACTACCCGCAGGACTTCGCGGACCAGATCCAGCCGGGCACCACCGCCATCGAGTGGCTGGCGCAGTGGGACGTCAACGTGGAGGGGCCGCAGGCACTGCGCGGCCTTCTCGGCCGGATGCTCTTCTCCGGCGACGAGAGCCAGAAGGCGACGGAGATGCTGTCCGGCGGTGAAACCGCGCGCCTGCTCCTGGCCAAGTTCATGCTGGGCAAGAAGCCGGTGCTGGTGCTGGACGAGCCGACCAACCACCTCGACCTCGAGTCGGTGAACGCGCTCGGCGAGGGCCTCTCCCTTTACCAGGGCACCGTGCTGCTTGTATCCCACGATCGCGATCTCATTTCCGAAGTCGCGACGCGGATCCTTGCGTTCACGGACGACGGCCTGCTGGACTTCCACGGCACCTACGAGGAGTACCTGCAGGCCCACCCGCTTCCGGAGCCGGAGCTCGCCGCATCCTGGTAGCGGCCTAGAATCGGCCGTCATTTCCTGCCGCTGAAAGCCGCCGGAAGGCACCCGTGGGTGCCTTCC
>CAYQDT010000236.1:0-6168 GCA_964416225.1 uncultured bacterium | reverse complement strand
GCCCTGGGTGCCACCGTTCGCGGACCGGCGCGTCTTCGCCAATCCGACGGTTCTGGGCGTGCTGGACCGGCTGTTTCCGCAGGAATACGCGCCGGTGCAGCTCGGCGCGGACGTTCCCGTTCACGGCTCCGAATACCAGGAGACGCACCGGGATTACCGCCCGCTCTTCTCCGATAGCGTCCGGACGCCGCTCTATGCCGTGGCGGTAAACTTTCCCCTGGTGCCGGTCACCGCGGCGAACGGGCCGCTGCAGCACGCGCGCGGCACGCACCTGCTCTCCCGGGAAGAGGCGCTGCGGAAGGTTGAGAGCGGAGAAATCCCGCTCGAGAACTTCCTGATGGAGCCGGGTGATGTCTCCATTCGCACACCCCTCTGCCTCCATCGAGGGACGCCGAACCGCACGGATCAGCCGCGTCCGATGGTGGTGATGGGTTACGTCATGCACTGGCTGCACACTCCGCAGGTTGACCTGAACGTGCCCCGGGAGTTCTACGACCAGTTGTCGGAGCGAGAGCAGAAACTGCTCCGCTGCCGCGTGGTGGACCGGCTGGAGGATCAGCCTGAGACCTATGTGAACTTCAAATTCTGAATCGGCGCCGCGAGGTCCCAGCGGACGGCCGAGCCGCGGCGGCCCGAAGCGGTGCGCCCTTGCCTGAGGCCGGCGTCCGCACGCTTCGCGGCGCTGCCGGCGAGCGCCGCGCCACGGCAGGGTGCGTGAACACCGGCGGGAGGGGGAGCGCTCGGACGCGTTCAGCCACGCGGAAGCTGGGACCCGAACATGATCCGGTGGCCGTCCACCGTGCGGATCCCGAACTCCCGACGGCCCCACGCCTCGTCACGAAGCGGCTTGATCACCGCCGCGCCCCGCTCCGTGACCTCCCGGTAGAACGAATCGATCGGATCGACGTCCACGTAGGCGAAGTAGGAGTGATCGCCGAGATCCCAGGGAGAGGCCGCGTCCGGACACTCGCCGGCCATGAGGACGCACTGGTCGCGCACGAACAGGCGCCAGCCGGGATCGCCGATCTCGCGGACCTCGAAGCCGAGCACGTCGCGGTAGTAGGCCGCCGACCGCGCGAGATCGTGGACGGCAATGACGAAGCGAGGTCGGGTCAACATCGGCCGGGGCTCCTGCGGGCGCGGCGGTGGCGGGCCGCGGCGAGGCGGACCCGGGCGCGCTCATCGCGCCGTGCGGAACCGAGAGTGTGGGGGCCGTCATCCGAGCGGCCACCGCCGTTACCCGTGGGCGGGGGAACGCGACGGCCGGCGGATAGGTCTCCCAGGGTGCGCCGGAAGCGCATGAGAAAGCCCCTCGATCGCGCGAATCGAAGGGCTGTTCCAGGGACGCCGGCCCGGGTTCGCGGGATCCGGCGGGGATGGGCGATACTGGGATTGAACCAGTGACCTCTTCCGTGTCAAGGAAGCGCTCTACCACTGAGCTAACCGCCCGCGCACCGTATTGTAGCGCAACCCCAGGTGGTTGTAAATCCCCCGTGTGCCGCGCAGGCGCTTGCCCGCCTTCGGGCGAGCGGACCGGGAGGGAAGACCGCCGCAGCGGCCTGCTGCCGCAGAGTTGACCCGCTGCGCAGGTATGCCGGAGGCGTGCGTCAGCCGATGCTCCGCTGCAGGCAGTTGCGGATCGAGCGGGCCTGGAACGGCTTGGTGAAGAAGTCGACCGCGCCCATGGTGAGCGCTTCCATCAGCACGCCGTCCTGGCTGGCCATCCCGGTCGCGAAGATTGCGACCTCGGGGTTGGCCCGCTTCAGCCGCTGAATGGTCACCAGCGGCTCGAAGCTTCCCGGCAGCGTGACGTCCATGACGATGAGGTCCGGCTGGAGGCGCTCGAACTTCTCCAGGAGATCATCCGTGGTGCGGCAGTCTCCCAGGATCGTGCAGCCGGTCTCCCGGAAAATCTCGTGCAGCGTGCTGCGAGCGTGGCTCTGGTCCTCTGCGAAGAGCACGTGGCGATGGTAGAGCATGGGGATCGTTCGTGGCGTCAATACCCGGCGCTGGTATTCGCTTCGAAAGCGCGGCGGGTTGGGGTCGAATGGCAGCCGCGCGGCAGGCTCGCATGGCTCCCGGGCGATTCCACCGCCGGAATGGCTCCGGGCGAGTCCATCATCGGCAGCCCGCGCCGATTCTGCACCCCGGCGCCTCATCCGCATGGAGCCGGAAAAATGAGAACGGCGGCCGAACAGCTACCGGGGCCAACTTTTTGGCCCGCGGATCCGACAGCACGTTCAGACGTTTGGCGCCGGGTGGCGATCGCGGGCGGTGCCTGACCAGAGAAGCCAGTCGATGAGCGTGGTCACTCTCCAGTTGTTCGAGCAACTCAGGGCCCGGCTGGGTGCGGGCGGCGGGTCGGATGCCGAGCTGGCGCGGGCCGCCGGCCGGGGTGACCGCCGCGCGTTCGATCGCCTGGTCCACGAGCACGAGCCCCGCCTGCGCGGCTTCGTGGCGCGCCGGATCGGCCCGCAGGCGGTCGACGACGTCGTCCAGGACACGCTCGTGGCCGCCTGGAGCGCGCTGCCCCGCTTTCAGGGCCGCTCCAGCTTCAAAGCGTGGCTCTATGGGATCGCCATTCATAAATGTGACGACCACTTCCGCGCGCGAAGCCGCCAGCAGTATGAGGTACGGTTCGATGAGGCGCCGGCCGGCTGGCAGTCGCCGGAAGCGCTGTTCGCTGCGGCGGAGCGTCGCGAAAGCGTCCGGGAGATACTGGGAGACGTGCCGGCTCCCCAGCGGGAAGTGCTGGAGCTGTACTACTATGCCGAGCTGACCCTTGCGGAGATTGCTGCCGTACTGGACCGGAATCTGAACACCGTGAAGTACCAGTTTTACCGGGCCCATGCCCGGGTGGAAGAGTCGATGCGCCGGGGAGGCGATGACCTCCCGTTTCATGCTCCGCAAGATCGGAGCCACCGGATATGAGCTGCCAGGATCGAAAGCAAGACCTGCTCCTGCTCGCGCACGGAGCACTGAGCGGCCCGCGCCGGACGCTGCTCGACCTCCACCTGCGCCGCTGTCCCTACTGCCAGGAGCAGCAAAAAAGCTATGCGGTCCTCTCCCAGGCGCTTGCCACCGCGATCCGGCCGGACGAGATGCCGCGCTGGCGGCCTCCCGCGCCGCCCGAGCGCTCAGCATCCGCAGGCCGCCCCACACACTGGGCGCTCGCCGCGGTGCTGGCGCTCCTGGTCGCCATCGCGGCCGCAGCCGGCACCGTCTGGGTGCCGGACCAGCCATGGTGCCCCACCTGGCTCGGCGGGCACAGCGGGGGCTCCGGAAACTGCGGGCAGTCGAGCCCCAGCCCGGTGCTGAACGTCAGCCGCCGCGCGCCCGCGGACGGACCGGCCCGAACGCAGAAGGGGGGCGCCAACCCGAGCAACACTCCGGCCGCCCCGGCACATTGACGAGCAGAGGGCCGATCCGGGGTGGATCGGCCCTCTGCTCGTCAAGAAGCCCGCGCCGGGCATCCGTATGGCTTTCATCGGCCACTACGCCGGCATCTCCAGCGTGCGGCGCAGGGATTTGAGGGCGCGGCGGAGCTGGCCGGCGACGGCCTGGCGGGTGGTGCCCCAGTTCCGGGCGAGGTCGGCCAGGGAATGGCCCTGGAAGAAGTGTGCCTGGATGAGCCGCTGCTGCTCCGGACGCAGCCCGCTCATGGCGCGCCTGAGCTGCGCCAGGTCTTCGGTGCGGACCATCTCCCGCTCGGCGCGATCGTCCCGCAGCGTCTCGATCCAGCGGGTCTCGCCGTCGCTGCTGCTCTCGCTCAATGCCTCGTCCAGGCTCAGCGCGTTGCCCTTCTGGCTGCTGGCGCGCATCGCGCCCCGCATGATTGAGCGCTCGATCGAGAGCGCCGCCAGGGTGGAGAAACGCAGGCCGCGGCCGGGATCGAAGGCCCGGGCGGCGGAGAGCAGTCCCAGCAATCCCCACGACACGAGATCTTCCCGATCCGCTCCGGAGACCACGTGCCGGTCGAGATACCGATTCACGCTCCACTCGACAAGCGTCCGATTGTCATTGACCAGGCGGCGAACTTCGCTCTCCGGTCGCATCACCATCGCCATCGCCTTACTCCTCTAGCGCGAGTGAGATCGGGTACGCACGCCCTCCAAGGTGAGGTGCAGGACGTGAGACATATGATCGGGCAGGCTGCGGGGGGTAAAGCCGTACGCCCAGGAGACGACGGCCTGAAAGTGCAGGCCCATGAGGAAGCAGGCAATCTCCTGCGCGGGGAGATCGGCGCGGAACTCGCCGTCCCGCCGGCCCTCTTCCGCCCATTCCTCAAAGATCTGAAAGAGCTGCCGCTTGTGCTCCGGAACTTCACCGGGCTGCATGGTCGCGAGCGCACGCGTCAGCAGCGAGCGGCAGTGCTGCGGGTCCTGACCCGGCAGGTGCGCCAGCCGGCGCATGAGCCACTCGATGCGCGCCGCCGCCGACATTCCGGCCGTCACGCCCTCCGCGATCTCTTCCCGGATCTGCTCGACCTGAAGCTCGCCGAGCCCCTGGCAGAGGACATCCTTGCCCGCGAAGTAGTTGAAGACGGTACCCCGCGCCACGTCCGCCTCGCGAGCGATGTCCTCCATCGTCACCGCGGCGAAGCCGCGCGTGGTGAACAGCTCCAGCGCCGCCTCGAGGATCTTGCGCCGCATCTCGCGGGATTTCCGCTCCCTCCGGCCTTCCCGCACCTCGTCCAGCATCATTCCCGGGTACTCGCTTCAGCGGCCCAGGTCACCAGCCGGCACCGGAAGGCGCGGGTGGGAACGAGTAAGCCGCACTTGGCCTCAAGTTCAAATTTGACTTTGGGTCATTATACTGACGAGTGGACGCAAGTTCAACCTTTACGGGGAAATTATTCACGTATTAAAGAATGTTTACTCCGGCAGGCTGCCGGTCCCGCGGAGAAGCGGCACGAGGAGCCGCTCAGGCCGGTGCCTCACCGGAAAACGAACCGGCGGAGCACCTTCCAGGGAGCGTCGCTCACGCACCGAGCCGATCTTCAGGCTTAGCCACCGGGACACGCACGCCGCCTGGTAGTGTGTGCCCGGCATCCGGCGGATAGAGCCGTCGCCGGGCACGGCGGGACCAGGCGTTAGGCGTCGCCGCTCAAGCGGAAGCGCGGGCAGGACAGCGGGGCCATCCGTCTCCAGGGCCGCGGCGGATGCCGCGGCTACTTACCGCGGAGGCGGAGCGTTGCCGTGGCCGTCTTGGTTGGGTCCGCGGCGAGGATCGCCGTCACCTGGACCACCTGCGGGCCACCGGTCTCCGGTGCGACGTACGCTCCGTCCGCGGAGATCGTGCCCACGTTCGGCGTCAGCTTCCACTCGACCGCGGGCCCCGCGCCTTCGACCCGGGTGCGGAACTGCACGCTGTGACCGGGACGCACTTCGCTCGATTCCGGGGAGAGAGACAGCCGGGCCGCCGGAATGTTCACCTGGACCACGGCAAACTTGGACGGGTCCGCTTCGCTGACCGCGCGCACCCGCACCACGGCGGGTGTCGGAAGCGCTGCGGGCGGATGATAGAGACCGGTTTCAGTAACCGTGCCGAACGGCTCGCCGCCCTCCACGCTCCAGCGAAGGTGATCGTTCTCGCTGTTTTCCACCTTGGCGTGGAGCTGGATGGCGCCGTCCAGCGCACACGGATAGTCCGCCTTCTCCGGCTGGATCACCACTGGCGGGATGTGGATGGTGTAGAGTGCCGTCTTGGTCGCGTCTACCACGCTGATGGCGCGAATCTGGATCACCTGCGGCGTGGTGATCGCCTCCGGGGCGTGGTAGACACCGTCCGTACCCAGTATTCCTACCGCCGGCTTCAGCAGTTCCCAGTGCACGCCCTCGTTCGTGCTGTTGGAGACGGTGGCGCCAAGCGCCACGGTCCCGCCGAGCGGCACGTACTGTTTGCCGGACCGGCCCCGGAAATCCGGCCCGTGGACCACCAGGTCGATCGGATCGAAGGGGAGGATCAGCCGGGCGACCCGCGGCGCGGCGATCTCATAGATCCCCCGTGCCATACGCACCAGCGGGGGGCGGCGCCCGTACCGGCCCTTGGTGCCGGTGCCGACTTCGATCGGCTCGACCCGGATGCGGGCCATGGCCGTTTTCGAGGGGTCGGCGATGCTCCGCGCGACCACGGTCACCATTGCCCTTATCGCCGTACAGCGTGGCG
>CAYQDT010000235.1:0-6190 GCA_964416225.1 uncultured bacterium | reverse complement strand
TTCCGAAGTCAGGTCCGCAACATCAACGGCAAGCCGCAGCAGTTCTTCGTCAGTTCGTCGTTCCAGCGTCGGCGTCCCCCGCTCAGCCCGCGGTGCCGTCGCCCTCACGTGCTGCGCCTTGCTCCGCGTCCTCGCGATCGTATTCCTGATGCAGGCGTGCGAGGACCTGCTGGAGCCGTTCCTCCCGGCCTTCGCTCAGTCCGAGAATCTTTTCCCTCTCTTCTTCGCTGAGGTCCTTTTCACACCAGGCGGCGATCTCTGGAAAACGGCCTGCCGCCTCAAGAACCATCTCCACTTTCTCAAACCACGCCGCTGTTCCCTGCGGGTCGGCCGCCTCGTCCGGCTGCCACTCGATGGGCTTGTTCTTCACGTCCTCGAAGGCGGCGCGCAGTTCCTCGCTCATCTGTGCCTGCTCGGCCGGGGACGGCATCTGCTCGAAGCTCGGCATGGTGGATGTCGTTTAGTGCTTTTCCCCACTATACCGGGCCAGCCTCGCCGGTCAAGCAGGCCGCCGTGAGGCCGGTCTGAAAAACAGTTCGTCCACTTGCCTCTCTCGGACCAATTACTCACGGAGCCGCAGCGAAACGGCCGCTATGGTCGCCGCTTCGGCGCAATCCAGAGAGGACAAGGAGATGCCAAACACCATTGACGAGACTGTCGGGCGCTCAACTGACTGCCGCGCACACACTGGCCAGGCGGCTTCGTCCGCCCCCCAAGGCCCCGCCTGTTCGGCCGCGGGAATCTCCGTCAGGTTGCGGTGCCCGTACGGGGCACGGACCGCGGAGCGCGTGCTCCGGGCCGCGCAGATCACTTGCCAGAGAACACCGTGGTGGGACAGCCTGCGGCGATCCGGAGCGAGCTTTGAATTCGAGATCTGGGGAAGCTCCGATGATGCTGTGACGGAGGAAGCGACCCGGTTGGGCGCCGCTCTGACACGGATCGCCGAGCGGTCGCCGGGCCTGATCAGCGACGTGCGAGTCTCGATGCTCGTCGCCCAACCGGCAGACCACTTGCTGGGTGGGAAAGGGAGATAGCAACAATGAGCAAGCATCAGCAAATCCGCCTCCGGCGCGCGGCTCCACGTCCAGACGTGCGCGCGATCCTGGATCTGTGCTTCGCCGAGGCCGAGGCGGTAGAGAAGGTTTTGCCGCACGGCGCCCTTCGGGACGACCTGCCCCGGTTCGCTTCGAAGGTCCGCCTCTTCGCGCTGGCAGACGACCTGGTCAGCTTCAGCGTTGGATTGATCCTCGGCGGCGAGGTGCTTCAGGAGTTGTGCTGGGAAGTCGCGGATGGGCCCCTGGAGGCGTTCGGCCCGCCGCCAGCCCGGCCGCCGCTGGCAGTGCTCCCGGACGGAGTGACAGCGGAGCTGTTCTGGGTTCGGCACTCGCAATGCGGCACCGGAAATCCGGCGCCGTGGGTCAAGCGGGTCTACCCGGGCGTGATGCCCGAACTCCGCATTCCGGACCGGTTCGAAGGCACCTGCTACGGGGCGTTCGCGTCCGATACGTTCGCAGTGGCGCGCATCGTCTATTCGCACCCGGATTTCCCTCCGGTGCGCCCCGTCCGCGTTCCGGCGCCGAAGCCGGCGGACGCCCAGGTTGCGACGCACGAAGCCGGTACGCAAGCGCAGGACGAGACTTCCTTTCCTATCGAAGCGCCGATGCCCACACGCGGCGGGGTTTGGTCGTTCTGGAAGAGCGCCTGGGAGCGGCGTTGGAAGGCGCGCGCGGTCGCGGTAGACCACGAGACACGGCGGAGGCTGTTGGAGGAGCAGATGAGGACGGATGCCGCCGAGGAGCAGCTCCGGCAGCAGCGCGAGATCTTCCGGCGCGGGATCCCGGTGGATACCGCGATCTTGCGCCATGCCATCCAACAGGAGCAATTGGTGGTGCAGTTGGAAGCCGTGCGGCAGCCGAGGGCGGCCGACACGAGGCGCGCCGCTCCCGCCCCGCTGCCCTCGGAACACCAAACACCCCATCCTGCGCGACCGAAGGCGGCGCAGCCGGTGGTGGAGTGGGTGGTCTCCGATGAGACCGTGGAGCGGGAGGCGTTCTGGGCGGCATCACGGTCGGTGCTCCACCACGACACGGCGGAGCGGGAGCAGGCGTACTGGCGCGAGTGGGCGAGCAAGATCGAGCAGCAATACCCGCATGCGGTGGTGGTGGAGATTAAGCGCCGTACCGAGGAACTCCGGAAGAGGTTCGACCACATCTGATCTTCCCAGTCCATTGAGTCGGGTACCCGGGAGGACAGGCGAACGCCCGTCCTCCGGTGCCTGGGATGAGGCCAATATGGATCCGAACACGAACAGACTGATCCCCTCCTCCTCGCTCGCTCCCGCTCCCTCGTCGTCCGGTCTCACCGGCGGGGCGCCGGGCGGACTCCATGGGACGGAAGCCGGGGAACTGCAGATCGGCCGGTACGAGCTGACGCCTTTGGACCTGCTCCCACAACTGGTCTGCGACGATGGCCGGCTGCGCCCGTTCTTGGATCGCCCCGAGTTCCGAGCGGTGGTGAGGAGCCGCCAAGGACTCCGCTTTCCTTCCCCGGAGGCGGGGGGCGAAGGTCCGGCGGTGCTTCCGGACGCGGCCCGCGAGCGCCATGGGATGATTTGGGGCGCAAGCGGCAACGGCAAGACCTTCCTGGCGGTGCCGCTCCTCGCACGGGAACTCTCCCTGGGCCGCTCCGTGGTCTACGTGGACCCGAAGGGGGAAGGCTTCGACCTCCTCCTCGCGGAGGCGGCACGGCTTGGCTTTCCGGCGGATGACGTGGTGTTGCTGGACCCTCGTTCGTCGCACGTGCCCGGCTGGAACCCGCTGGACGCGGGCACGTCGCTGGCGTTGTCGGCCCGAGACTTCGTCGCCCTCCTGGAGCGGGCCTACTCGTCCTGGGGCCCGCGCCTCGCGGATCTGCTCCTTTCCGCCTTGCTCGTCGCCGGAGCCCGGGGCCTGTCCCTCTGGGAGGTTTCCCGGCTGCTCGTTCGGGACGAATACCGGGACGCGCTCCTGCGACAGGCGCCCGTCAACGGCGACCTGGTCGCCTGCGGCGAGGCGGAGGCATTTTTCCGCGACGAGTTCCCGCGCTGGGGACGTGCCGAGCGGACCGCCGCCGTTGGGCCGGTGCTCAACAAGCTCCGGCCGATCCTGCACTCGGAATTCCTCACGGCACTCCTCTGCGCGCGGCGGAACACGCTGGACCTGGCGGGCCTGTGGCAGCGGCCTAGGCTCATGCTGGCGCGGCTGGACGCGGCGGTACTCGGAGAGGATGCCGCACGGCTGTTGGCCGGCCTCCTCGCGCAGAGCCTGCTTCGCACCGCGCTGCGCGCCCGGCGCGGGGTGCCGGTGGTGCTGGCGGTGGACGAGTTGCCGGTGCTGGAGCGGTTCGTCGGGGGCACGGTAGCCGAAATCCTCGCGATCGCGCGCTCGCAGGGTCTGCGTCTCCTCGTGCTGGGGCAAAACCTCGCACAGGTCTCCGACGGGCTGCGGGAGGCGCTCTTCGGCAACACCGGTTTCCAGTGCTTCTTCCGCCTGGGGAGCCTGGCGGACGCCCGACTCGCCGCGACGCTCCTGGCGGGCGGCACTCCAGTGCGGCTGCGCCGCGCCGTGGTGTCGGTAGACGCGGAAGATCCCGATACGGGAGAGCCAGAGGAGGTGCGATTCTCCCATCCGGTCCGGGACCCATGGGGACGGCCGCTACGCCTGCGCGCGGACGTGTGGCGCGCACTCTCGAAGGACGGCGGCCCGGACCTCAAGGTGCTCGCCCGCTGGGCCGCCGCGGGCGGGGTGTCCCGTCTTTACGTGGAAGCGCCTGACGGCTCCGGGCCGGTCGCGCTGCACCGCTACGTCCAGGATCTTCCGGAGGACGCGTGGCAGCTGCGGGGGCCGGAGTTGTCCCTCATCGTGTGGGTGCCACGGCCGCGCCTCGCGGGCGTGGAGCGCTGGGATGAGGCTGAGACGGCGCGCGCCTGGGTCCGGCTGCTGCTGAATATGCCGGTGCAGCGGGCGGCTCTTCGGATTCCCGGCGCCGTTCCATTCCGCGCTTCTGGCGTCGTGCAGGTCCAGGATGCCGGACTTCCCGCGGGCACCGGACCGAACCGGGCCTACGTGGCGGCCTGCCGCCGGGCGAACGCGCAGCCGCCGCACGAGGCGCGGGCGGCGCGGGCCTGGCGAGAAGCCGAGCTGCGCCGGGTGGAGGCCGGCAATACCCCTGCTGAAATCTCGAGTACCTTGGACACGGGAGGGAATGACGATGGCAGCATCTTCTGAGGCCGTCCCGCGCCGCAAGCGGCGATTCGTCCGGGCGGACCAACCGGGGCCTTTCGCTCCCACGCCGCCGCGGGTCGCGGCGCTCCGGCAGGTCGGCGAATGGGGCCTGGCGAGCACCCCGCAGGTCGCCGCGGTCTCCTGCGCGTCCGAGAAGGCCGCACGCCGAGCGCTGCGCGCCTTGTTCGACGCGGGCTACGTGGAGCCGATCCCTATCCCACGCTGCGCGCTGGCGCCGACCGGCGTTGGCAACGGTGCCGAGCTGCTCTTCGGCAGCGCGCCGGGGGTCTACCGGGCCACGAAGTCCGGGCTGCGGCTCCTGCGGCAACTGGGCGTGGAACTCACCGAGCGGGAACTGCCGCGGTTCGGCCCGCGGAACGCGCTATTCGTGGCGCATGAGCTGGCGGTGCGGGACTTCCGCGTCTGGCTGGAACTCGCGGCGCGCGCGGCGGGCTTCCCGGTGGTCCGGTGGGCGGACGGCGGCGCGGCGGAGATAGCGCTGGGCCGGACCGCCCCGCCGAAGGTGGCGCGGCCGGACGCCTGGTTCGCGCTGCGCGTCGGGGAGCGCACGTTGGTGGGACTGGCGGAGGCGGACCGCGGGACCGAGCCCCTGGGCAAGTGGAAGGAGAAGCTTGCTTCCTACGCCGCGCTCTACAGGGGCGGGCGGCTGCGGGAGGCCACCGGCTACGCCAACGCCCGGGTGCTGGTGACGGCGCCCGGAGCGCGGCGGCGGGACTGGATCGCGCGGACCGTGGCGGAGCACGCCGCGCCAGGGCTGGCGGACCGCTTCTGGGTGGCGGACGCCGCCTCTCTTGCGGAGCGGTCGCTCCACGCGCCAGCGTGGCGCCAGCCGGGCGCCGAAGGCCTGGTGCCGCTCCTGCCGCCGCCCGCGGAAGCCACTGACATTCTTCGCGACGGCGCGGCCGTCGCCAGCCTCGAGACATCTTGAGACCCTAGGAGAACGACGATGACGCTGAACGATGCCATACGCGAATACCTGGACTACCTGGCCCACGAGCAGGGGGCGAGCCGCACCACCAGGGCCGGCTACGCGGCCGCCCTCCGCCGGTTCCGCCGGTTTCTGGGCGACCGACTGGGCGCCGAGCCGCGGCTCGCCGAGGTGGGCGCCGAGCACCTGCGGGCCTACCTGCACGCGCTCTCCCGCCAGGGGCTGCGGCCCCGGACGCTCCGGGGCGCGCTCTACCCGGTCCGCAACCTCTTCGCGCTCGCGGTGCGCCGCGGCTGGGTGCCGGAGACCCCGGCCCAGGGGCTGCGGCTGCCGAAGAAGGACGCGCCTGTGCGGGCGACCTGCACGGACGAGGAGGTCGCGCAACTCCTGGCCGGCTGCGCGCGTGAGCCGGACCCGGCGCGCCGCACGATGCTGCGCGCGGCGCTCGCGGTCCTCGCGTACGGCGGCCTGCGGCGCCAGGAGCTGCTGGACCTGCAGGTGGCGGACGTGGACCTGCGGGACGGCAAGCTCCTGGTGCGCAGCGGCAAGGGCGGCAAGGCCCGCGCCGTCTTCGTCTGCGGCGAGTGCGTAGACGCGCTCCGGGAGTGGGTCCGCGCCCGCCCGCGCTCCCCGCACCCCTACCTCTTCGTGACGGACGCGCGGCGCCGCCTCGGGGACGAGGGGCTCCGGCGGCTGGTCGAGGAGGCCAAGTCGTTCGCAGACCTCGCGGGGAAGGACAACATCAAGCCGCACAGCCTGCGCCATGCCGCAGCGACGCGCCTGCTGCGCAACGGCGCGGACCTGCGCTCCATCCAGGCGTTCCTCGGCCACAGCCAGCTGCAGACCACGGCGGTCTACCTGCACACGGACGAGCGCCAGCTGCGCCGCATCGCGGAGCTGGGCGGACTCGGCGCCGCGCCCCCGCCGAGCGAGGCGCCGGAGCCGGCGCGGAGGGAGAGCGGACCCGCGTCGCGCAGGC
>CAYQDT010000234.1:0-6194 GCA_964416225.1 uncultured bacterium | reverse complement strand
GTCCGGAAGGCGAAGCTGGCGGACTACAGCCCCGTCCGCGGCTCCATGGTGATCCGCCCGTACGGCTACACCCTCTGGGAGAACATGCAGGCGCAGCTGGACCGGCGCTTCAAGGAGACCGGTCACGTCAACGCCTACTTCCCGCTCCTCGTGCCGGAGAGCCTCCTCCAGAAGGAGGCGGAGCACGTGGAAGGCTTCGCGCCGGAAGTGGCCTGGGTGACGCACGCCGGACAGAACAAGCTGGAAGAGCGCTTCTGCATCCGCCCGACTTCCGAGGCGATCATCGGCGCCACCTACTCCCGCTGGGTCGACTCCTGGCGGGACCTCCCCATCCTGATCAACCAGTGGGCCAACGTCATGCGCTGGGAGAAGGTGACCCGCCTCTTCCTGCGCACTTCGGAGTTCCTCTGGCAGGAAGGGCATACGGTCCACGCCACGGAGGAAGAGGCGGAAGAGGAGACGCTGAAGATGCTCGGCGTCTACCAGGACTTCATCGAGAACGAGCTGGCCATCCCCATCTGGCCCGGTCAGAAGTCGGAGAAGGAGAAGTTCGCGGGCGCCCTCCGGACGTACAGCGTCGAGGCGCTCCTCCGCGATGGGAAGGCGCTCCAGGCCGGGACCTCCCATAACCTGGGCCAGCACTTCGCGAAGGTGTTCGACATCACCTTCCAGGACCGGGACGGCCAGCGGAAGTTTGCCTGGCAGACGAGCTGGGGCGTCTCTACGCGGCTCATCGGCGCCATCATCATGGCCCACGGGGACGACAACGGGCTCCAGCTCCCGCCCCGGGTCGCGCCGATCCAGGTGGTGATCGTTCCGATCTGGCGGAAGGAAGAGGACAAGGCCGCCGTCCTCGGGATGGTGGACCAGGTCCTCGCGGAGCTGAAGCCGGTCTGCCGCGTCATCGCGGACACGGACGACAACAATACGCCGGGCTGGAAGTACAACGAGTACGAGCTGAAGGGCGTGCCGCTGCGCCTGGAGATCGGCCCGCGCGACGTGCAGAACGGGACGGTGGTCCTCGTGCGGCGTCTCGACCGGAAGAAGGAGTTCGTGCCGCTCGCCGACCTGGCGCGGCGGGTGCCGGAGCTCCTGGACCAGGTCCAGGCGGAGCTCTTCCAGCGGGCGCTCGCGTTCCGGAGCGAGAACACCCACGCGGTGGCGAGCTGGGATGAATTCACGGAGATCTTCCCGCTGCGAGAGATCGGCCAGGAAGCGCCCGAAGGGAGCAAGCGCGGCTTCGTGTGGGCCAACTGGTGCGGCGACCGGGACTGCGAGCAGAAGATCCAGGACCTCACCAAGGCCACCATCCGCTGTATGCCGCTCGACCGCCCCGCGCCGGACGGTGCCTGTGTCCACTGCGGGTCAGAAGGCCGGGAGCGGGTTCTCTTCGCCCGGGCGTATTGACGCGCCCCGTCCGCGGGAGACCCGAGACCCGGGACCCGCGCACGAGACCCGGATGGCGGCGATGGATGACGTCCTGATCATCGGTGGTGGGGCGGCGGGCATGATCGCCGCCTGGCGAGCGGCTTCGCTGGGAGCGCGGACGCGCCTGCTGGAGAAGAATGATCGCCTGGGGCTGAAGATCCACATCTCCGGCGGGGGGAAGTGCAACATCACCCACGGCGGGGACATGGAGAGCCTCCGCAAGGCGTTCGTTCCGGAAGAGGCGCGGTTCCTGGCGCCCGCGTTCCGCCACTTCCGGAATGAGGAGATCCTGCAGATGCTCCGGCGCCGCGGGGTGACCGTCCACACCCGGCCGGATGGGCGGGTCTTCCCGGACAGCGGGCGCGCCGATGACGTGGTCGACGGGCTCGCATCGTACCTGCGCGAGGCGGGCGTCCGGATCGAGCTGGGGGCCGGGGTCACCGGGATCGCGCGGGAAGGCGACCGCGTCACCGGCGCCTGCGCCGGCGGGCTCCTCTACCCCGCGCGCGCCACCATCCTCTGCGTGGGCGGCAGCAGCTATCCGAAGACCGGCACCACCGGCGAGGGCTACCGCTGGGCGCGCGAGCTCGGGCACACGATTGTGCCGCTGCGGAGCGCCCTGGCCCCGATCTACCTCGCCGAGGGAGCGCGGCCGGATTACAGCGGGGTCGCGCTGCGGGACTGCGTCCTTCGGGGGCGGAGCGGCGGGAAAGAGATCGCGCGGTGGCGCGGCGACCTCCTCTACACGCACCAGGGGGTCTCCGGGCCGTGCGCGCTGGGCATCAGCCGGGCCGTGGCGCGGGCGCTCGAGCAGGGTGAGGTCACCCTGGACGTGGACGTGCTGCCGGACGTGCCGGCGGAGGCCCTTGCCGCCCGCTTCGCCGAGGTGCACGGAGGCGGCCGGCGCCTGGTGAGCACCCTGCTGGGGGAGTGGCTTCCGGAGCGCCTGGTCCCGGAGGCGCTGCAGCGCGCCGAGATCGACCCGGCGCTGCCGGTCCACCAGCTTCCCCGCAAAAACCGCCACCGCCTGGTGGAAGGGCTGAAGCGCTGGGAGCTGGGCCGGGTGCGGGCCGTGCCCCTGGAGCGCGGCGAGGTGACCGCGGGGGGCGTCTCGCTGGAAGAGGTGGATCCGCGCACCCTCGCCAGCCGGAAGCTGCGCGGCCTCTACTTCGCCGGAGAGATCCTGGACCTGGCCGGTCCCGTGGGCGGCTACAACCTGCAGGCGGCCTTCTCGACCGGCTGCGTGGCCGGAGAGACTGCGGCCCGGGAAGTGCTGGAAGCGGCGGAGGCCCGTTGACCGCGACGGGCGGCCGGCGTTCGTTCCCCGATCAGCGTCCCTTCACCGCCGCTGCCACCTTCCCCGGCGATTGCGCGTCCAGGAGCCGGAAGGAGCCGAGGAAGCGGACCGTCCCGTCGGAGTAGCTGCGCTCCATGGGTGTGATCGCGGTGAGGGTGTAGATGCGTCCCGCGCCGCGGTAGACGCGGATCACGGCGCCGAGGTCCTCCGGAACCTGGACGTGAAACTCCGCGCCGGCGCAGCCGGGCTTCTGGAGCGGCGAGGAGACCAGCAGCTTTCCGTGAAGGGAGGCGGCGGCCCGGGCGCCGAGGTCCCAGAGGGAGTCCCCGCCATCACCCCCGTCCGCCGGCGCCGCTTCCCAGCTCACGCTGTAGCTTTCCGCCTCGTTCAGGAAGTTCAGCTTGCGCGGGGCCGGCTGCTTCGCCGCGGCCGCCGGCGCGTGCTTGCCGGCCGGCCGGATCGTGACGGCGGCCGTGTCCGGCTTCGCGCCATCCGCTGGGCGGGTGGGGACCTGGATGGAGAAGCCCGCTTCCGCAAACCGGAGCTCCTTCCACCTCGGACCGGCCGGTTTCTTCGCCTCCGGCTTGCGGGGTGCGGCCGCCGAAGCGGCCCCCGCGGAGGGCGCCGCGCTCCGCGCCGAGGCTCCTGAGACGCCCGGGACGCCCGGGACGAAGGAAGCCATGAACCGCTCCGTATCCGCCGCGCCGTCCTTGCCCGCTTCCGTGCTGGTGCCCCAGTGGTAGAACCGCCCGCCGATGATACAGGAGCGGAAGAACATGCTCCGGCCGTTCACGGTGGTGATCCGCACCTCCCGGCCCGGTGCCCCGGCCACCGTGAGCGACTTTACCCCCGTGACCCGCCCCGCGCTCTCCCGGAAGAAGCCCCACTCGAACCCCGCGAGCAGCCGCTGCGGCCCGAACGCCTTCAGCGCGGCGTCCAGCTCGTCCGTATATTCCACCACGTATACCACCGGCGAGCCGCTCAGCACGTAGAGGTGCTCCACCGGGCGGTCTTCGCTGAGGCCGTCCCGCTGGATGGAGCGGTCCGGCGTGCCGGGGAGCAGGGCGCGGAAGCTGCTGTCGCTCGGCGTGTACGGGCGCCACTCAGAACCGGGTGCCGGCGCGGAGGCCGGGGACGGGGCAGGGACGGGGGTGCCTTGGTGGGCGGCCCGGAGGGTGGCGGCGCTGATGACCCTCGCCGGCTGCGGCGCGGCGTGCGCGGCCACCGCCAGCGCGGACAGTGCCAGAGATGCGAGGTGATGAGGGGTACGCATTTCGAGAAGCTCCTTGGGCACGTTCGCGGTGGGGTTCGGCGGGGTCCGGGCCGGACGGCGATGCAGTGGCCAGCCGATTATTGGCAGGAAGAGGCGGCGAGAAGAGGGGAGCGCCGAGTCTTCCTGCCGCTGCGCCGCGTGCCGGGGTCGCGACCGGGTGCAGCCGGCGCCGGCGATTCCGGCGCGCGGCACGGGAGGAAGGGCGTGGCCTCTGGAGACGCGGCGCGCTGGGGGTGAGGACGCGGAGGGCGCTGCCCGGCCGCATCCGGAAGGGAGGGCTACGGGGCGATCGTGGGCCAGGTCCACCACTGTTCCAGCCACTGCTCCCGCACGCCGCCCTGCTGCAGGGCAAACGCAACGCGGTCCCGGAGCACCTTGCTGGCGTGTTCGATGGTGTGCGGCTCGCGGGCCGAGATGAGGGCCCGGACGGCCGCGACGATCCCGGCGCCGAAGCGGGTCTCCCGCTCCGCCATCACCTCCAGCCACTTGTCGTACGGGTACGGCTTCCGCTCGGCCAGGAAGGCGAGGCGGAGCGCTTCCCGCACCGCCTCGCCCCGCTTGATCGAGAGGACCGTCGTCTGGCGGCGCGGCATGATCCGGGGCGCCAGGTCATTGCGCGCCTCCCGAAAGCGGAAATAGTGCTCGCAGCGGATGTCGTTCAGGCGGGCGTGGAACTGCTCCGCGTGGTTTGCGGCGGCCACGGCGAGGGTGTTCAGCGGATCCTGCAGCACGGCGGCGTGGCTGTAGACCCACAGGGCGCAGGGTAGGTTGAAGCGAAACTCCTGCTCGAGCTGAGAGGTGGAGAGGATGGCGAGCTCCACGCCGGGAAAGCGGCGGAACGGCTCCCGGTCATCCAGGAAGAGCCGGCTGTCCCGCGCCGGGTCCCAGAGGCCCGCTCCCTGCAGGCGGCCCGCCAGGGCGACGTGCTCTTCATCCGGGAGGAGCAGTCGGACGTCGAAGTCACTGTGCTCATCCCAGGTCCCCGCGGCCACGGAGCCGGTGACCATAATGGCGGAATCCGGCAGGACGGGGTTCAGGAGGGGGTGCGGATAGACCCGCTCCCGCAGGTACGCGGAGAGGAGCTCGACCGCTTCGTCCGCGGCGGCCTGCCGGTTGGTCTCTTCCATTCGTCTCCTCGTCGCGGGCTATCTCGCCAGGGTCCGGTAGCCGCGGTGGTACCAGAGCAGCGGCGACCCTTCGCCCTCACCGGCCGTTCCGGCTGCCTGGATCTCCCCTACGTAGATCGTGTGATCGCCGCCGGGGTACGCTTCCCAGAGCCGGCAGTCCATCCAGGCCAGCGCGTCCCGCAGGATGGGCGCGCCGGTGCCCTCCGTGCGGTGCGGCACATCGCGGAGCCAGTGCGCCTCCGCGCCGAGGAACCCGGCGCAGCGATTGGACAGCTCTTCCATTCCTTCCGCCAGGATGTGAATGCCAAACGCTCCGGACCGGGTGATGAGGGTGTGCGTGAGCGTGGTTTGCTTCACGCATACCAGTACCAGCGGTGGGTCCAGGGAGACGCTGGTGAGCGAGCTCGCCGTCATGCCGTGCGGACCATGCTCGCCGTGGCAGGTGACCACCGTCACCCCACTCGCCCAGTGGCTCAGCACGGCTCTGAACGTCGCGGGATCTACCGGCACGGGTAACCTCGATTCACTCCACGGCGGTGCGAAGACCGGAGGGCGCCGCGGCGCCCTCCGGTCCGGGATGCGTCACCCCGCCGACCCTCGGCGCCCGCTCCCACGCCCACCGTCAGCCTATCATCGCTCCGGCTTCATCTGCGGAAAGAGGATCACGTCCCGGATCGTATCGGTGTTGGTGAGGATCATCACCAGGCGGTCGATCCCGATCCCGAGGCCGCCGTTGGGCGGCATGCCGTATTCCAGCGCCCGGAGAAAGTCGTCGTCCATCGGGTGGGCTTCCTCGTCGCCCCGCGCGCTCAGCTCCACCTGCGCCTGGAACCGCTCCCGCTGGTCGATCGGGTCGTTGATCTCGGAGAAGGCATTCGCCATCTCGTACGTCGCGATGTACCCCTCGAAGCGGCGGGTGAGGCGTGGGTTGGCAGGATCTTTCTTGGCAAGCGGAGAGGTCTCGAGCGGGAAGTCGGTAATGAAGGTCGGCTCGATGAGCGTCGGCTGGACGAAGCGCTCGTGGATCTTTTCCATGATCCCGCCCACGTTCACCTCGTGGGTCATGTCG